>JBEAUN010000084.1:0-10866 GCA_041161415.1 Pseudomonadota bacterium
CCCTTAGCCCCCACGCAAGCCCCAATTGCCAAACCCATGAAATTCGATTAATTTCCGCCTCTTTTCAAAACTCGAGCGCAACCATGAAGAGCCCTTTCAAGCCTCTCCAGTGTGCCCCCGCCCGCGCCTTGTTTGGCGTTGTGTTCGGCCTTGCCTTGTGCGCCGCCAGCCCGGCCCCTGCGGCGGAGCCTGTCATCACGCCCGATGCGGCGCGCAGTCTGGCGGCCACCTGCGCCAATTGCCACGGCACGAACGGCAAGGCGGTGAGCGGTGCGGGCATGGCGCCCTTGGCGGGCATGGATCGCGCCCATCTTTTGCGTGCGCTCACCGAGTTTCGCAATAGCAGCCGGCCGGCTACTGTCATGCACCAGATCAGCAAGGGCTACACCGAAGCCCAGTTGGACGCCATCGCCAGCTGGTTCGCCGCTCAAAAATAAGGAGGCCGGATCATGATGCCCGAACGTCGAGAATTCCTGAAACTGCTCGCCGCCACAGCCGCCCTTTACGGCTGCTCGAGCGGTGTGAAAGCCCGCGGCCATGTGGTGGTGATCGGCGGCGGCTTTGGCGGCGCCACGGCCGCCAAGTATCTGCGCATGTGGAGCAATGGCTCGCTGGATGTCACGCTCATCGAGCGCAATCCTGAATTCATCTCCTGCCCGATCTCGAATCTGGTGGTCGCGGGCGAGAAGACGCTGGCTGATATCACCACCTCCTATGACGGCCTTAAAAAATGGGGCGTGCGGGTGGTGCAAGATGAAGTCACCGGACTCACGGCCGAGGCAAGCCGCGTCAAGGTGCAGCTTGCCCGCGGAGGGGTGATGCATGCCGACCGCGCGGTGGTCTCGCCGGGCATTGACTTCAATTACGCGGATCTGCCAGGGCTCAATAGTTTCGAAGCCCAAGCGATCATCCCCCACGCCTGGAAGGCAGGCCCGCAAACCCTCTTGCTGCGCGATCAGATGGCGGCGATGAAAGACGGCGGCGTGGTGGCGATCACGATTCCCAAAGCGCCCTACCGCTGCCCGCCCGGGCCCTATGAGCGGGCCTGTCTGATTGCCCATTACCTGAAGACCGCCAAGCCGCGATCGAAGGTGCTGATTCTCGACGCCAATGAAGACATCGTGTCCAAGAAGGGCTTGTTCTTGAAGGCGTGGGAGACGCATTACAAAGGTATGATCGAATACCGCCCGAATGCTGAATTGCGCGATGTGGATGCCGCCAATCGCACCGCGGTGCTGGAATTCGACAGCGTCAAAGCCGATGTGCTGAACGTCATCCCGCCGCAGCGCGCCGGTGCGATCGCCCATCAAGCGGGGCTGGTGACAGCCAACGCGCGCTGGTGCGGCATTGATTGGCTGACGATGGAATCGCTCGCCGTCAAACGCATCCATGTTCTCGGCGATGCCACGCTGGCGGCGCCGGCAATGCCGAAATCCGGCCACATGGCCAACCAGCATGCCAAGCTCGCAGCCGCGGCCATCATCAGCCTGCAAAGCGACACCGCGCCCAACCCGGCGCCGGTGGTGATGAACACCTGCTACAGCTTTGTCGATGCCAAGCAGGCGATTCATGTTGCATCGGTGCATCAATATGACGCCGCCGAACGCACCCTCAAAACCGTCCCCGGCTCGGGTGGGGTCTCAGCTGCCAGCAGCGAAATGGAAGGCACCTACGCCATGGGCTGGGCGAAAAACATCTGGGCGGATGCACTCGGGTACTAAAAATTTTTTGGTTTTGATGGGTTTTGGTCGCCAAGGCTATTGACAAATCTCTTATCCACAAAATCTGTGGATAACTTTGTGGATGAACTTGGGGCGAAGCGGCTAAGTCTTGTTCCAGCAAGGGTTTTTGTTGCTGCGAACAAAAATTAAGCTTTTCCTAAAACCACACAAAATCAATAACTTAAACACCCCTCCCGAGGCGCGCTGTATGCCTGCAGCATAAAACCCAAACCTCGCGGGAAAGCCCCGCGGCTTGTGGATTCCTTTACAATCGGGCCAATGTTTACGCCACCTCCCGCGCCCTTTCGCCCCGCCGAGACCGTATTGACGGTGTCTGCGCTAAACCGCCTCGCCCGCGAGGCCCTTGAAACGCGGTTTCCGCTGACATGGGTCAGCGGGGAAGTGTCCAATCTCACCCGCGCCGCCTCCGGGCATGTTTACTTTTCGCTCAAAGACGAAACCGCCCAGGCCCGCTGCGTGATGTTCCGCAACCGCGCCCAGCTAGTGCCTTTCGCCTTGCAAAACGGCCAGCAGGTGGAAGCCCGCGTGCTGGTGTCGCTCTACGAGCCACGCGGGGATTTTCAGCTCAATGTCGAAGCCCTGCGCCGCGCCGGGGTGGGCGCGCTCTATGAAGCCTTCACTCGGTTAAAAGACAAGCTCGCCGCCGAGGGGCTTTTCGATGCCGCTCGCAAACGCCCCCTGCCGACCACGCCACAGCGCATCGGCGTGGTCACCTCGCTGGCGGCTGCGGCCTTGCGCGATGTGCTGGCCGCGCTCAAGCGCCGCGCACGGCATGTCAATGTCATCCTCTACCCTGCCCCGGTGCAAGGCGAAGGCGCCGGCAAGGAGCTCGCCCGCCGGATCGAAGAAGCCGGCGAGCGCGGCGAATGCGATGTGCTGATTCTCACCCGTGGTGGCGGCAGCATTGAGGACCTCTGGGCCTTCAATGACGAAACCCTCGCCCGCGAGATTGCCCGCTGCCCGATTCCGGTAGTGTGCGGCGTGGGGCATGAAACCGATTTCACCATCGCGGATTTTGCCGCCGATGTGCGCGCCGCCACCCCCACCGCCGCCGCGGAGCTCGTCACCGCGGGCATTGTCGCCGCTGCCCAATCGCTGACGCTGCAAAGCCGCAAGCTCACACTGGCCATGCATCGCCGGCTTGAAAAGAACATGCAGGCGCTCGATCTTCTGGCCAGCCGGCTTACCCACCCGCGGCATCGCATCGCGCTTGCGGGCCTGCGCCTTGAAAGCGCCACCGCGCGGCTTCGCGCAAGCGGCAGGGAAATGCTCGCCCGCCGCGAAAAGAGCCTGCAATCGCTGAGGGTGCGGCAAAAATCCGGGAAGCCCCGCACCGCCGCTTTGCAATATCAGCTCACCCAATTGCAAAACCGCCTGCCCGCGGCGATGCACCGCCACATCCTCACCCAACAAAGCCGTGTGGACACACTCGCCACCCACCTCACCCACCTCGACCCGAAAGCGATTTTGCAGCGCGGTTACAGCATCGTGCGCGATGATGCCGGGCGCATCATCAAAAGCGCCACCACAGTAAAGCGCGACGATGCGCTGGCAGTCCAGTTTTTCGATGGCGTGGTGGTAACGCGGGTGGTGGATCGCGATCAGTGAAACAACGTCCCGCGCCACTCACTGCCCAGGCCCGATCGTAGCGCCTTCCTTCACCGCCACCATCGCATCCGTCGTCAGAATCAAACTCGCGATCGACGCAGCGTTTTGCAGCGCGCAGCGCGTCACCTTGGTGGGGTCAAGCACCCCCATTTCGATCATGTCGCCAAAGGTCTGGCTGGCGGCATTGAATCCGTAGCTGCCCTCTTTCAACCGCACTTGATCAATCACCACCGAAGGCTCGGCGCCGGCATTGGCCACGATCTGCCGCAGCGGCTCTTCCAGCGCACGTAGCGTGAGCGTGATGCCGGCCTCTTGATCGTGGTTGGCGGCAGCCAAGTCCGCGACGCGGGCCGCCGCACGAATCAAGGCCACGCCGCCGCCGGGCAAAATGCCCTCATCCACCGCCGCGCGGGTGGCGTGCATGGCATCTTCAATGCGCGATTTTTTCTCTTTCATGGCGGTCTCAGTCGCCCCGCCCACCTTGATCACCGCGACGCCACC
Organism: Pseudomonadota bacterium; assembly: GCA_041161415.1. Classification (GTDB taxonomy): domain Bacteria; phylum Pseudomonadota; class Gammaproteobacteria; order Burkholderiales; family Rhodocyclaceae; genus JBEAUN01. The sequence goes on from JBEAUN010000084.1 coordinate 3,852, forward strand.
CCCGAGCTTGGCCGCACGCCGGTTGAGGCTTTCGCGCTCGGCCGGTGTGGCAGCGCGCTTGATCTGGCCCTCGATCAAGGCCACCTGTTTTTCGATCTGCGCAGGCTCGCCCCTGCCACCAATCAGCGTGGTGTCATGCGCGCTCACAATCGCCCGCCGCGCCTCGCCCAAGTGCGAGAGACCCGCTTTCCCAAGCGACACGCCGGCTTCCTCGGTGATCAGCGTGGCCCCGGTGAGCACCGCGATATCCTGCAACCAAGCCCGCTGCGCCTCGCCGAATTCCGGTGCTTTCACAGCCGCGGTTTTCAAGATGCCGCGCAGATGATTCACCACCAATGTGGCCAGTGCCTCGCCCTCGATATCCAGCGCGATCACCAGCAAAGGCCGCGATGATTTCGCCACCTCTTCCAAGAGCGGCAGCGCGTCATGAATGCTCATCATGCGCCGATCGGTGAGCAGGATGTAAGGCTCCTCCAGCACTGCAAGCCCCTCATCCGGGTGGGTGATGAAATAGGGCGAGACATACCCGCGCTCAAACTGCAGGCCCTCTTGCACCTCAAGTTCAGTGGCAAGTGCGCGCCCTTCTTCCACCGTGATCACGCCGCGATTGCCCACCGCCGCCATCGCTTCGCTGATGATCTGCCCCACCGACATATCGTTATTCGCCGAAATCGCGGCCACCTGGGCGATCTCCTGCTGCGTGGTGCAAGGCTTTGACAACGCCTGCAAGGCCGCCACCACCGCCTCCACCGCGCAATCAATGCCGCGTTTCAAATCCAAGGGATTCATGCCAGCGGTGACGCACTTCATGCCCTCGCGCACAATCGCCTGGGCCAGCACCGTGGCCGTGGTGGTGCCATCGCCCGCGAGCTCAGAGGTGCGCGCGGCGACTTGCTTGGCAAGCTGCGCGCCCATGTTTTCAAAAGGGTCGGCAAGGGTGATTTCGCGCGCCACCACCACACCGGAATTCGCCACCAAAGGCGGCCCGTATTCCCGCTCGAGAATCACATTGCGCCCCCGCGGGCCGAGCGTGACCTTCACTGCATCGGCCAGCACATCGACACCCGCCATCACGCGATGACGGGCGTCTTCATGAAACACGATTTCCTTGGCAGTCATATCAGCGCGAGGCGATCGTGTCAGAGCACTTTCAACTCTTTCAGTTTCGCCCCGCCCTTTTTGGGCAAACGCAGCTCAAGGCAGCCGTTTTCGTATTTCGCCGTGGCTTCCGCGGCGTCGACTTCCTGATCGAGCATGAAGCTGCGCGCCACTTTGCCCTGATAACACTCGCGGCGCACGCTGCGCAAACCCGTCTCTTCCTTTTCGCGCTTCACTTCAGCCGAAATGCTGACCCGCGCGCCTTCGATCGAGACATGAATGTCATCCTTCTTCACCCCAGGAATTTCGGCATGCAGCAGATACTCGCGATCTTGCTCAGAGACATCCAGCCGCATCATCGGCTCGGGCTCCGCCATCCGCCACGCGGGGCGGCCCATCATGCTGCGGAACATGTCGTTGATATCGGTGAAAGGGTCGAGACGGGCAATGTCGCTCAAAGGGTCAAAACGCATGAGATTGGCCATGATGTCCTCCGTGTGTGGTTGTCAGAGCGACAACCACTTTAGAGGCCGCAGCGAAATGGGCTTTGATCTACATCAGAGCGCCATCATGCCGTCCCGAAATTCCGGCGCGCCGCCGTAGCTTGGATGGCGCACCGGATAAGCAGCAATGCCCAGCGAGCTCAAGGTGCGCTGACACACCTGCCCCACCGCCACCACTTTCACTTTCGGAAACAGCGCAAGAAACGCGCGCAACACCGGCAAGCCGGCCTCAAGCTCGGCACGCGTGGGGGTGCGGTTGGTCAGCGGCTTGCCGATCTCATGCGGATGCCAGGCGAAGGCATTCCAATTCACAAATTCATACGGGTGAAAACCCGCGTGCGACATGGTTTTCCAGACGATGCTGGCGGTGCGCTCCAACACACCGTCTTGATTGGACAAGCCGGGCGTGACAAGGCTCGTGCGCGACTTGGGGCCTTCAAAAAACGCGCTGTCCTGCACTGCGCCCTCCGAGAGCATCATGCGCTCGCAACACATGGCGATGCCGCAGAATTTCGCCCCAGCATAAGACGGCGCCTCGGCGATCAGCGCGATGCGTGCCCGGAAAAACCGCGCGCGCAGATATCGCATCAGCTGATCGCGTCGGATGAGCGGCGCCTGCGGCCCGATATCATGCGCCTCATCCTGAGCCGCCCAAGGATTGAAGACCCCCTCAAACTCAGGCCCCGGGCCACGCGCCAATAGCGCCATGAATGCATCGAGCTGCCCATCCATCGGGGTCTCCATCCGTTTCGAAAAGAGGGAATTCTAACCGCATCACTGCGCGCTTATCTGCGGCATGCTCACCGTGAACACCGCCCCCTTCCCCACCTCCGACACCACGCGCACCTCGCCGCCCATCAATTCGACCAAGGATTTCACCAGCGGTAACCCCAGCCCGGTGCCGCCGTGCTTGAGTGACAGCGCCGGGTCGCCTTGCCGAAACCGCTCGAAAATTCGCGATTGAAATTCCGCTGCAATGCCCGGGCCCGAGTCGGACACGGAGAACTCAATCCGCTCCCCCGCGGCCTGCACCTTGAGGCTCACGATGCCCTGATCGGTGAATTTGATCGCATTGCCCAAAAGATTGGTCAAAATCTGCGTCAGCCGCGTGGTGTCGCCGATGATCGACGCGGGCAGACCAGGCGCAATCTCGGCGGTGAAAGTGAGGCCCTTGGCGCGTGCCGCTTCACGCTGCAAGGCCACGCAGCGCTCGATCAGCAGCGCGAGATTCACCTCCTCACGCACGATCGTCATTTTGCCGGCTTCGATTTTCGAGATATCCAAAAGATCATTCACAATCGCGGCGAGGTGACGGCCTGCATTGAGAATGCTCCTGGCATAATCGCGCCGCGCGGCGGGCTCGAAGTCGCGTTCGGCCAGTAATTCGGCAAAGCCCACGATAGAAGCAAGCGGGGTGCGCAGCTCATGCGACATGGTGGTCACAAATTCGCTCTTTAAGCGGCTATTCGATTGCGCGGCATCGCGTGCGTCGCGCATGGCAGCGGCCACGGCGTGTTCGCGTTTGTAACTCGCAATCCCCCAGCCTGCCAGAGCGATGATCAACGCGCTCACCACCACCGCGAAGGCAATATAACTGCGCAAGGAGTCCTTCCACGGCGCGAGCACTTCTTCCACCGGGCTGCCCGCAACCACGAGGATGCCGCGGCCGCCCACATCCACTATGCCATCCACCCGTTCCACACGATCGATCGCGCCGATGAGCACCGCATGGCCGGAGGCACCCATACCGCGCATGTGTTGGTAGGTGGCTGTGGCGGCGACATTGATGCCTGCCCCACCCTGCTCTGCCTCCAGCCTTCTCGCCCACACCACCCCATCCGCCCCGATCACCATCAGCCGCGACCACGGGCCGAATTCCGGCACAATGAAAGGTTGCGTCATGTAATCGGGTGCGACCAGCGCGACTGCCATGCCATGCCCGGTTTGCAGCCTCGTGATCATCGGCACGAAATGCCATTTATCAGTGCTCACCAGAGGCGCGGTCCGCACTTCGCCCGCCCGCAAGGTGGCCGAAATCTCAAGCCAGGTTTTGATCACCGCCTGCGGCAGCGCTGCCACATCACCTGACTGGGCAATGCGTGTGCCGCTCGCATCAAACAGCATCAAAGCCTCCACCCCCGTGGTGCCTAATTTCACCATTTCATGCAGCGGCCCGGCGCCCAGCAACGCCTCGGCGCGGCCCGCCCCATCATCGAGCGTGGCCAACATCCCCTCTGCTGTGCGCAGCGCCCGATCAACTCTTGCGGCGAGCAGGCGGGCGAGCAGCACATCATGCATGCCCTCGCGCTCTAAAATCGCATTGCGCTGATTGACGAGAAGACCGACGACCAGCACCCAGAAAATCGCGATCACCAACGCAGCAGCCACGCAGAGCCCACGCGGCCGCACAAAGCGCGGAATAAGCCGCCAGAAGCCATCCATCTGTGCTGGACTCTCAAGCCGCCCTTTCATCGCGCGCCTCGTGTGAATGCATGCCGCAGCCCGCAACGATTGGCCCGGCTTGCGGTAACATGACGGCCTTCATTCCCACCCCTCTTTTTTCGACATGGCTCAATACGTCTACACCATGAACCGCGTGGGCAAGATCGTGCCCCCGAAGCGTCAGATCCTCAAAGACATCTCCTTGTCATTTTTCCCCGGCGCCAAGATCGGCGTGCTGGGCTTGAATGGCGCGGGCAAATCCACCCTGCTGAAAATCATGGCTGGCGTAGATAAAGACATCGAAGGCGAAGCCGTGCCGATGCCCAACATCAAGGTGGGCTATCTGCCGCAAGAGCCGAAATTCGATGCCAGCCTGACCGTGCGCCAAGCGGTGGAGCAAGGCTTGGGCGAGGTCTTCGTCGCCAAGCAAAAGCTCGAAGAAATTTACGCCGCCTACGCCGAGCCAGATGCCGACTTTGACGCACTGGCCACTGAACAAGCCAAATATGAGGCGATCATCGCCGCCAGCGGGGGCGATGTGGAGCACCAGCTCGAGATCGCCGCCGATGCGCTGCGCCTGCCGCCCTGGGAGGCACTGGTCGGCAATCTTTCCGGTGGTGAAAAGCGCCGCGTGGCGCTGTGCCAGCTGTTGCTCTCCGGCCCGGACATGCTGCTGCTCGACGAGCCCACCAACCACCTCGACGCGGAATCGGTCGATTGGCTGGAGCAATTTCTGGTGCGCTTCCCCGGCACCGTGGTGGCGGTGACGCACGATCGCTACTTCCTCGACAATGCCGCCGAGTGGATTCTCGAACTCGACCGCGGCCACGGCATCCCCTGGAAGGGCAATTACAGCTCGTGGCTCGAGCAAAAAGACGCGCGGCTTAAGCAGGAAGAATCCAGCGAATCCGCGCGCCAGAAGGCGATCAAGAAAGAGCTAGAGTGGGTGCGCCAGAATCCCAAGGGGCGGCAAGCGAAATCCAAAGCGCGGGTGGCGCGCTTTGAAGAGCTCTCCTCGCATGAATATCAAAAGCGCAACGAAACCCAGGAAATCTTCATCCCGGTGGCCGAGCGCTTAGGCAATCAGGTGATCGATTTTGTCGATGTGAGCAAGGGCTATGGCGACCGCTTGCTGATCGACAAACTCAACATGCAGATTCCCCCGGGCGCGATCGTCGGCATCATCGGCGCCAACGGCGCGGGGAAATCCACGCTGTTTCGCATGCTCACCGGCGCTGAAAAGCCCGATGGTGGCGAGGTCATCCTGGGCCAGACGGTGAAGCTTGCGTATGTCGATCAATCGCGTGATGCCTTGAATGGCAACAAAACGGTGTTCGAAGAAATCTCCGGCGGGCAGGATATCCTCACCGTGGGCAAACACGAGATCCCCTCGCGCGCCTACATCGGCCGTTTCAATTTCAAAGGCGGCGACCAGCAAAAACTGGTGGGCAACCTCTCCGGTGGCGAACGCGCGCGGCTGCATCTGGCCAAGACGCTGCTCTCCGGCGGCAATGTGCTGCTGCTGGACGAACCCTCGAATGACATCGACGTGGAAACTCTGCGCGCGCTGGAAGATGCGCTGCTGGAATTCGCCGGCACCGTGCTCGTGATCTCGCACGACCGCTGGTTCTTAGACCGCATCGCCACGCACATTCTGGCCTTTGAGGGCGATTCGCAAGTCACCTTTTTCAACGGCAATTATCAGGAATACGAAGCCGACAAGAAAAATCGTCTGGGCGAAGAAGCTTCGCGGCCCAAGCGGATTCGTTACAAGCCGCTCAAGGCTTGATTTTGGCATGAGCTTCCGACGTATCTGCTCCGCTGTGATGATGGGAGCTACTACGCCGGGCATACCGATGATTTGACCAAACGCATGGCCGAGCATGCCTAAGGGGTGGTGAGAACTTGTTACAACTTCTCGCGCCGGGCGCTGCTTTGGGTCTTCTCGCAAGCCTTCCCCACGCGGGAGGAGGCGCTGTCCTGCGAGCGACAAATGCTTTTTGCGAAACCTCGCGATGGCCTTGATCCTGATGGGTGGTTGGAGCGCCTTGCGGCGCAGTGTTTTGATCGTGCCCATAAACGGAGTGGTTAATGGGTGGCCCCAACGCGGAGACGCAACTCGCTACGTTTGTCAGGGGAGAGAGGTTTGGCTTCCCCCCTGACAAGGGGGGACTGAGGGGGGTTTCGGTTTTTGTCGGCGACAGCTGCAAACCCCTCCCCGGCCCTCCCCTTGTCAGGGGAGGGAGACACTTGATAAAGACCTTGACCCCAGTGAGGCTCACAGTGACCGTCATTCCCGCGCAGGCGGGAATCTAGCGTCGTTGCATTCTGGATTCCCGCCTGCGCGGGAATGACGGGTGACCCTATCGACACGATCAACACGTGGAGAACGCCAGCAACATTCCCTCCTGGCCCCTTTTGACAACAGCCTTGGCCATTGCCCCCATGAGGCGCCGGCGAACCGGCGGAATGCACTTGGACACGATCGGAGTGCCCGCATTCTAAATTTCAAAATTCAAAAGTCAAAACTCAAAAAAATGCTCGCGGGAAACACGCTCACCTCACAAAACCCGTAACGTCACATAGTATCTATTGGAGTCAGCGGAACCGTCGGCGAAGCCGTAGACGTAGCCATTGTTGAGGCCCACGTTGACGTGGCCCGACGCGGACAGCATCGCGGACCAGTAGCGGTCACTCATCCACCCGGGGGGCGTTCCACCGCAGCTTTGCCCACCCGACACCGAAGTACACGTCGCCCGACTATCCCAAATCGCCGCCAGATCGGTGGTGTTGCTCGCCGAATTATTCGTGAGATACACATTCGTCGTCGTCGGCGCTGAGGGCAGGCGCACCGTACAGGGCCGGAGCATCAAAACTCGTTCACGCTCAGGCACCTACCACGGGCTGTTGTAAACAGCCAGGAAATCGTGTCCACTCTCGGATTTTTTCCACGAGAGATGACCGACAAGAAC
>JBEAUN010000030.1:0-2595 GCA_041161415.1 Pseudomonadota bacterium
TCGTGATCAACAAAACCGATCAGACGAGCCCGGAAGCGCTTGAAAAACTGGAAGGCATATTGCGCGCCTTGAACCCCCAAGCACGATTGCTGCGCGCCACCTTTGGCGCGGTGCCGGTGTCGGCGGTGATGAACACCGGGCTCTTTGATTTCGAGCGCGCGGCCAATGCGCCGGGCTGGCTTTGCGAACTGCGCGGCGAGCATGTTCCTGAGACAGAAAGCTATGGCATTCGCAGCTTTTGCTATCAGGCCCGGCGGCCCTTTCATCCGCAGCGCTTTTGGGCGCTGATTCATACCGAGTGGCCCGGCGTGGTGCGCTCGAAGGGATTTTTCTGGCTGGCCACGCGACACGATGTAGTAGGCGAATGGGGCCAGGCCGGCGGCTTGTGCCGGCATGGTGCAGCCGGGCTGTGGTGGGCGGCGCAATCGCAGGATGAGTGGCCCGAAGATGACGACTCGCGCGCCGAGATTGAAGCCGATTGGCAAGACCCGTATGGTGATCGCCGTCAGGAGCTGGTGTTCATCGGTATGGCGGTGGATGAAGCCTCGTTGCGTGCCCGCCTTGATGCGTGTTTATTAAACGATGACGAAATGGCTCAGGGGCCGGCCGGCTGGCAGCAATGGGACGACCCTTTCCCCGGCTGGCTGATGGATGAGGTGTGATGATGCTGCGCTTGTGCTGTTTGATGTTGTTGCTATGTACGGGCCTCGTGGGCTGCGAGCCGATGACCGGTGTGGCGCATGCGCAGAGCAAATCCGCGGCCGCCGAGAAAATCGAATGGGATGCGCTGATGCCCAAGAACTGGGACCCCTTTGCCGATTTGAAGAAGCTGGATCTCAATAAGTTAAGCGACGCCGACCCGCGCGCGATGGAGGCGCTGGAAAAAATCCGCGCCAGCTTTGCCAATGCCCCGGTGGTGCCCGAGGTCAATGGCAAGGTGGTCCGAATCGCCGGCTACATCGTGCCGCTTGAGCAAAGCAAGCAGGGGTTGAAGGAATTTTTGCTGGTGCCGTACTTTGGCGCCTGCATCCATGTGCCGCCCCCGCCGCCCAATCAAGTCATCCACGTGAAGCTGGATAAGCCCAGGAAACACTTCCAGACGATGGACACAGTGTGGGTGCAAGGCAAGCTCACGGTGGCGCGCGCGCAAACCGGCATGGGCGAGGCGGGCTATCGCATCGAGGCCGACAGCCTCACCGCTTATAAACTCCAGCCATGAACACAGACGCCAAGGCGCGCGTGATTGTTCGCCAATCCGCCCCCTGGGCTGTCTCCTTGCTCATCCATGCGGTGGCGTTGCTGCTCACCATGCGCGCCCTTCCAGCTGCCACGCCGGGTAAGCCGCCGATCGAAGTGGCGCTTGCCGCCCCACCGAGAATCGTCATTCCCCAGCCGGCCGCGCTGGCCGCACCGCCCGCGCTGAGCGCCCGCGAGCCGGGGCGCGCGGCGGTGCCCGTCAATAAGCCCTCCACCCCGGTGATCACCGCGCCGGCCCCTTTGCCCAGCGCACCAAGTGTGGCGCCCGCTCCGGCCGGGCCGCAGCCCACCGAGGCCAGTAGTGTGTCGCCTGCCGCGCCCTTTGCCGCGGCGCCTGCGGCGAGCACGCCGGCCCCCGTTGCCACACCCGCTGACGCGCCGCCGATCGATAGGGCGTGGCTATCAAAAACGCTGGCGCGATTAATGAATGAACGCAAGCAATACCCGCGCATGGCGCGGCGGTTGGGGATGGAAGGCGTGGTGATGATCGAGGCGGTCATTGATGAAGAGGGCAAGCTTGTGTCAGCGCAGATCCAAAAAGGCTCGGGGCATGAATTGCTCGATCGCAATGCGCTCGCGCTGTTGGCCTCTGTCACCCCGGTGAAGCTCCCGCAGCCGCGCATGGGGGGCATTAGCAAAGTGGTGATTCCGGTGCGCTATGCGCTGGAATGAGCGGCGCGGCGCCATCGGCGAGCCGCGTGAAGATTTGCGCTGTCGTTTTCTGCGGCCGGGAGCTATCGCCCCAGGCACCTGTCCGAAGGTAGCGGATGGAACTTATCGGACGGCGGTGACGTCAACGCGCAGTCGATCACGTTATTGATCTTTTCTGGGCCCTGATCATGGATGTTTCCCCTCCCCGCTCCCCACACCGACTCGCCCCCATCGGGCAACACGCACCCCAACCCGCCGCCGAAGCTGACAACCCGCAAGCCACTGAGCTTGCAGTGCAGGTTGAGCTGCCGCAGGAAGCACCACCTGCACCCCGGATGCATGAAGGCGCGTTGATGCGTCATCGGCTTTTATCGCAAGCGAGGCCGATCGCCCGTTTGCACGCGTTGACCCTTGCCGGTGCCGCTTCAGCGGCCAGCGGGCTCTTCAGCATCGTCGATGCGAATAACCGGATTCAGGCTAACTTCCATGAGGAAAGTGCCACGTCAACATCATCACGGGATGATGTGGTGCGTGTTGGACTGGGTGGTGTCGCTGTCGGGCTGGGTCTGTATGTCGTTGGAATGGCCAACCTGGCGATTTTTCGGAGAGTCCGCGCAAGTTTGGCTGCACCTCCTGCTCCCCAAAACGAGAATATCAGCCCGGCCCCTTCGATTCGCGAAGCGGCGC
>JBEAUN010000145.1:0-4975 GCA_041161415.1 Pseudomonadota bacterium
TTTCATTCCCGATTGGCTCGCCCGTCGCGCTTTCCCTGCGGCCACGCTCGATGCGATCGAAGCGGCCATCCGCCACTCGGAAACCTGTCACGATGGCGAGCTGCGCTTTGCAATCGAAGCCGGGCTGCATCCGGCTTTTGTGTGGCGCAATCACAGCCCGCGCGAGCGGGCGGTGGAGGTGTTCTCCACCCTTCGCGTGTGGGACACCGCACACAACAGCGGTGTGCTGATTTATGTTCAGCTTGTCGATCGGGCAATCGAGATTGTGGCCGATCGTGGCATCGCCGCCCGTGTGCCGCAGGTGGAGTGGGATAATATTTGTCGGCGCATGGGAGAAGCCTTCCGGCGCGGCGCCCACCGTGAGGGCGCGGTCGCCGCGATTGCGGAAATCACCGAGCTGCTGGCGGCGCACTTCCCGTCCGGCGCCGTGAATCCGGATGAATTGCCCGATCGGCCGGCGGTGTTGTAGGGTGGGGGACCTGTCACCCAAGCGTTCCCGGCTCGTAGTGACAACGCGTGGGTGACAAGCCACCCACCCCACGAGTCCCCGAAGAAGAGTCCCCCGAAGAACCCCCGCGAACAAGATTCCCTCACCCCCCGCCTTCGCCATACAATGCCGCAATTCGAAAAACAGCGGGGTCGGTGAATGCCGACCCCGCTTTTCATGTGCAGCGCCAGGGCATCCGCATCCTGGCCCTAAGCAGGGGGCGAGCGCCCACCTGACGGAATTTCGCCCGAGGAGCTTTGTCGTGACTACCAGCCTGCCCGCCATCCTTGCTCTTGCCGACGGGACGGTGTTCCGGGGTGTGGGCGTCGGTGCCATCGGTTCCAGCGTCGGGGAGGTGGTGTTCAACACCGCCATGACCGGCTATCAGGAAATCCTCACCGACCCCTCTTACTGCCGCCAGATCGTCACCCTCACGTACCCGCACATCGGCAATGTCGGCGTGAACCTTGAGGATGTCGAAGCCTCAACCGTGCATGCCGCGGGCCTGGTGATTCGCGATCTGCCGTTGGTGGCATCCAACTGGCGCATGAGCCAGCCGCTTGACGCCTACTGCCGCGACAACAACATCGTCGCGATTGCCAATATCGACACCCGCAAGCTCACCCGCATCCTGCGTGAAAAAGGTGCGCAGAATGGTTGTATCGTCACCGCTGCCAACGAGGCCGAGTTGAACGCCGAAGAGGCGATCAGCAAAGCCCGCGCCTTCCCCGGTCTTGCCGGCATGGACCTCGCCAAAGTGGTCTCAGCCAAAGAGCCCTACACCTGGTCGCAAGGCGAGTGGGATTTGGCCCAAGGCTATGTGCCCCAGGCCGCCACCCGCTTCCATGTCGTGGCCTATGACTTCGGCGTAAAATACAACATCCTGCGCATGCTCGCCTCGCGCGGTTGCAAGCTCACCGTGGTGCCGGCGCAAACGCCTGCCGCCGACGTGCTGAAACTCAATCCCGATGGCATTTTCCTCTCCAATGGCCCCGGCGACCCCGAGCCTTGTGATTACGCGATTGCCGCCATCCGCGAATTTTTGTCGCGTGGCATTCCCACCTTCGGTATTTGCTTGGGTCATCAGCTGATGGCGCTGGCGAGCGGCGCGCGCACGCTGAAGATGAAATTCGGTCACCACGGCGCCAATCACCCGGTGAAAGATCTCGACACCGGCCAAGTGCTCATCACCAGCCAAAACCACGGCTTTGCGGTGGATGCGGCGAGCCTGCCGGCCAACCTTCGCGCAACGCATGTGTCGTTGTTCGACGGCAGCCTTCAAGGGCTCGCCCGCACCGATGTGCCGGCCTTCTGCTTCCAGGGTCACCCGGAAGCGAGCCCCGGCCCGCATGATGTGGCCTACCTTTTTGATTCCTTCATCAAGCTGATGGAACAGCACAGCACGCGAACCCGCGCCGCCTGACGCGCACCCAGCCCGGATTAAGCCATGCCCAAGCGACAAGACATACAAAGCATCCTCATCATCGGCGCCGGCCCCATCATCATCGGGCAGGCCTGTGAATTCGATTACTCCGGCGCGCAAGCCTGCAAGGCCCTGCGCGAAGAAGGCTATCGCGTCATCTTGGTGAATTCCAACCCCGCCACCATCATGACCGACCCCGGCACGGCGGATGCCACCTACATCGAGCCGATCACTTGGCAGGTGGTGGAAAAGATCATCGAAAAAGAGCGGCCCGATGCGCTGCTACCCACCATGGGCGGGCAGACGGCATTGAACTGCGCGCTCGATCTTGCTCGCGAAGGCGTGTTGGAAAAATACGGCGTGGAAATGATCGGCGCGAAAAAAGAAGCGATCGACAAAGCCGAAGACCGCGAAAAATTCAAACAAGCCATGACCCGCATCGGCCTGGGCTCGGCGCGCTCGGGTATCGCGCATTCCATGGAAGAAGCCCTGCAGGTGCAAGCGGGCTTGGGGTTCCCCGTCATCATTCGCCCCAGCTTCACGCTGGGCGGCACGGGCGGCGGCATCGCTTACAACCGCGAAGAGTTTTACACCATCTGCGAGCGCGGCCTGGAGGCCTCGCCCACCCGTGAGCTGCTGATCGAAGAATCGCTCATCGGCTGGAAAGAATTCGAGATGGAGGTGGTGCGCGATTCAAAAGACAACTGCATCATCGTCTGCTCGATCGAAAACTTAGACCCCATGGGCGTGCATACGGGTGACTCCATCACCGTCGCCCCGGCGCAGACGCTCACCGACAAGGAATACCAGCTGCTGCGTAATGCCTCCGTCGCGGTGCTGCGCGAGATCGGCGTGGATACGGGGGGCTCAAATGTGCAATTCGCCATCAACCCCCAAGATGGCCGCATGGTGGTGATCGAAATGAACCCGCGCGTGTCGCGCTCCTCCGCGCTCGCCTCCAAAGCCACCGGCTTTCCGATCGCCAAGGTGGCGGCCAAGCTGGCGGTGGGTTACACCCTTGATGAGCTCAAGAACGACATCACCGGCGGCGCCACGCCGGCGTCTTTTGAGCCGTCCATCGATTACGTCGTCACCAAGATTCCGCGCTTTGCGTTTGAAAAATTCCCTGCTGCCAATGATCGCTTGACCACGCAGATGAAATCCGTGGGCGAGGTGATGGCGATGGGCCGCACTTTCCAGGAATCCTTGCAGAAAGCCCTGCGCGGGCTTGAAGTCGGCGTGTATGGCTTCGATGAAATCGACGCCGACGAAGACCAGCTCGAACATGAGCTCGGTGCGCCCGGCCCCTCGCGCATGCTGTATCTCGGCCAGGCTTTCCGCAGTGGCATGAGCATGGAAGCGGTTCATTCGCTCACCCACATCGACCCGTGGTTCTTGGTGCAGATCGAAGATCTCATCAAGACCGAAGCGGCGATTGCCGGCCGTGATCTCGCGTCCTTCGACAAGGCCGAGCTGCTGCGCTTGAAGCAGAAAGGTTTTGCCGATCGTCGGCTCGCGAAGCTCCTGGGTGTGACTGAAACCGCAGTGCGCGAATATCGCCGCAGCCACAATGTGCGCCCGGTGTTTAAACGGGTGGACACCTGCGCCGCCGAATTTGCCACGTCGACTGCCTATCTCTATTCCACGTATGAAGAAGAGTGCGAAGCCCAACCCACCGACCGCAAGAAAATCATGGTGCTGGGCGGCGGGCCGAATCGCATCGGCCAGGGCATTGAGTTTGACTATTGCTGCGTCCATGCGTCCTTGGCGCTGCGTGAAGATGGTTTTGAGACCATCATGGTCAATTGCAATCCCGAGACGGTGTCCACTGACTACGACACCTCCGATCGCCTGTATTTCGAGCCGCTGACCCTTGAAGACATCCTCGAAGTGGTCGCCGTTGAAAAGCCGGTTGGTGTGATCGTGCAGTTCGGCGGTCAGACGCCGCTCAAACGCGCCCGTGAGCTGGAAGCCAATGGCGTGCCCATCATCGGCACCACGCCCGACATGATCGACTGCGCGGAAGACCGCGAGCGCTTCCAGAAGATGCTCAATGAGCTGGGCCTGTTGCAACCGCCCAACCGCACCGCGCGCAATCCGGAAGATGCCATCCGCATGGCCGATGAAATCGGCTATCCGCTGGTGGTGCGCCCAAGCTATGTGCTGGGCGGCCGCGCCATGGAAATCGTGCACAGCCATGCCGATCTCGAGCGCTACATGCGCGAAGCGGTGAAGGTGAGCAACGACTCCCCGGTGTTGCTTGATCGCTTCTTGAATGACGCCACTGAAGTCGACGTGGATGCCTTCTCCGATGGCAAGCAGGTGATCATCGGCGGCATCATGGAGCACATCGAACAAGCCGGCGTACACTCGGGTGATTCGGCTTGCTCGCTGCCGCCGTATTCGCTTTCCAAAGCCATTCAGGATGAGCTGCGTCGCCAGACCGAGCTCATGGCCCGCGCGCTCAATGTGGTGGGGCTCATGAATGTGCAATTTGCCATTCAAAACCCCGCTACCAACCCGGTGGTCTATGTGCTCGAAGTCAATCCGCGTGCCTCGCGCACTGTGCCGTTTGTGTCCAAGGCCTGCGGCTTGCCGCTCGCCAAGATCGCCGCACGCTGCATGGCCGGGCGCTCGCTGGCTGATCAGGGTGTGGGGCGTGAAGTCATCCCGCCTTATTTCTCGGTGAAGGAAGCGGTGTTCCCGTTTGCCAAATTCCCCGGCGTAGATACCCTGCTCGGGCCGGAGATGAAATCCACCGGCGAAGTGATGGGCGTGGGGCGCAATTTTGCCGAAGCCTTTGTGAAAAGCCAGCTGGCCGCGGGCGTGAAGCTGCCCAAGGGCGGCCGCGCCTTCATCAGCGTGAAGCCCGCTGATAAACCCAAAGCGGTGGAAGTCGCCCGCGAGTTGCATGAGCTGGGCTTCCAACTGGTGGCCACCCGCGGCACCGCGGCGGTGATCAGCGAAGCGGGGCTTCCCGTGGTGCCGGTCAATAAGGTGAATGACGGCCGGCCGCATATCGTCGACATGATCAAAAACAACGAGATCACGTTCATCGTCAATAC
>JBEAUN010000194.1:0-8878 GCA_041161415.1 Pseudomonadota bacterium
TTCTTGATTTTGGCTCCCAATACACCCAGCTTATCGCCCGGCGGGTGCGCGAAGCGCAGGTCTATTGCGAGCTCCACCCCTGCGATGTGAGCGAGGACTTCATTCGCCAATTTAATCCGCAAGGCATCATCCTCTCCGGTGGGCCGAATTCGGTATATGAGGACGAAACCCCGCGCGCGCCGCAAGTGGTCTTCGAGCTCGGTGTGCCGGTGCTGGGCATTTGCTACGGCATGCAAACCATGGCCGCCCAACTCGGCGGGCAGGTGCAAAACGCCCAGAAGCGCGAATTCGGCTATGCCGTCATCCGCGCCCGCAATCACAGCGCACTCCTGCAAGGCCTTGAAGACAACGTGACCGCCGATGGCCACGCCGAGCTGGACGTATGGATGAGCCATGGCGACAAAGTCACCGAAATGCCCCCCGGCTTCAAAATCATCGCCAGCAATGAATCGACGCCGATCGCTGGCATGGCTGATGAAGCGCGCCGTTTTTATGCGGTGCAGTTTCACCCCGAAGTCACCCACACCCTGAAAGGCAAGGAGATCATTGCCCGCTTTGTGCATGACATCTGCGCCTGCGGCCACGATTGGAATATGCCCGACTACATCGCAGAAGCCGTTGAAAAAATCCGTGCTGATGTGGGGCGCGAAGAAGTCATCCTGGGCTTGTCCGGCGGGGTGGATTCCTCGGTAGCGGCGGCGCTCATCCACCGCGCTATTGGCGATCAACTCACCTGTGTGTTTGTTGACAACGGCCTCTTGCGGCTCAATGAAGCCGAGCAGGTGAAAGAAACCTTCGCCCGGAATCTGGGCGTGCGCGTCATTCATGTCGATGCCACGGCCCAATTCATGGGGCATCTTGCCGGCGTGTCAGACCCGGAACAAAAACGAAAAATCATCGGCCGCGAGTTTGTCGAAGTCTTCCAGGCCGAAGCCGCGAAGCTGCCCAATGCACGCTGGCTTGCGCAGGGCACGATTTATCCCGATGTCATCGAATCGGCTGGCGCCAAAACCAAAAAAGCCCACACCATCAAAAGCCACCACAACGTAGGCGGCCTGCCCGAGACCCTGAATCTCAAGCTGCTCGAGCCGCTGCGCGAGCTCTTCAAAGACGAAGTGCGTGAGCTCGGTGTGGCGCTCGGTCTGCCGCATGACATGGTCTATCGCCACCCCTTCCCCGGGCCGGGGCTGGGCGTGCGGATTCTGGGCGAAGTCAAACAGCAGTATGCTGATCTCCTGCGCCGGGCCGATGCCATCTTCATCGACGAGTTGCGTGCCGCAGGCTGGTATGAAAAAACCAGCCAGGCCTTTGCCGTCTTCCTGCCGGTGAAATCGGTGGGCGTGATGGGGGATGGGCGCACCTATGAATACGTGGTCGCCCTGCGCGCCGTCGAAACCCAAGACTTCATGACCGCCCATTGGGCGGAGCTGCCACACGCGCTTTTGGCGCGGGTGTCCAATCGCATCATCAATGAAGTGCGTGGCATCAATCGCGTGGTGTATGACATCTCCGGCAAGCCGCCGGCGACGATTGAGTGGGAGTAAGCAGCCATTGTGAGCGGCATGAGCGCCGCTCACAAACGCGCTGGCTCGCCATTTGAATACCCCTGATCGCCAAGGTCGCCCAACCCGAGCATCTTCCCCGCTTAAGACAGCTGCCTTAATCCAGATGCCCTTGCCGCGCTGTGGCGCAGACACCCCTCTCGTTTAGTCAAATTGCGTTTATTTTCAGTCCGCTGCCCCCTCTTTTTGCCGCTTGTTGAGCCAGCCTTTCGCAGCGCAACGCGCCCCTTCAATTGTAAAAGCTTGTAAGAACGGAAACTTACCCCCCTCTAGATGTGTCTCAATGGCGGCCGCGCGCTGAGTTGCCCCCTCAAAGGCCCTCGAATTGCTTTCTTCTAACCCACCCCCTGGAGTTCTCCATGACAGATGCAACAGCTTTGTCTGCAACAAAAATCACAATCGACCCCCAAAAAGAGAAGGACCTCAAGGCCTGCTCGCGATTTTTATCCTTGGCCACCATGGGCCATGACTATGGGGATATCGTCAAGCTTTACAACTACCGCGGAAATTCCCTCGAACAGAAGTTTCGCAATTGGGTATTTGATGAATTTCAGCGCGGGGGCGTGTCGTCTGTCTTCAGAAAGCTCGAGGAAAGAGGCTGCTTAAACTTGCGGTTTTTCGGGGGCGCGGCGCAATTTGATAGTGCCTTGGTGGGAGTGTGCCTTGATCAAGGCGGGCTGCGTACACGCGTGGCTTTCGCGTTGTCGCAGATCTTCGTCATGGCACCGACTCGCAGCGGTGAGTTTATGGGTGCGGCACATTTTTGGGATACCTTGGTCAGCCATTCGTTTGGCAGTTTCAGGACGCTGCTGGGAAAGGTTTGCCGTAGCCCATCCATGGCGAAGTACCTGACCTTTCTCAATAACAAAAAAGCGCAAGAGGGCGGCGGTGTGCCCGATGAAAACTTCGCGCGAGAGCTGATGCAGCTCTTCACGATCGGTCTCTACAGGCTTAATAACGACGGCAGCCTCGTCAAGCTAAATGGCAAGCCGGTCGAGACCTACTCGCAGGAAGACATCATGGAGCTGGCCAAGGTGTTCACCGGCTGGGTGATGGATGGTCGCGTGATTTCGCCTGATCCGGAGTTGGGCCGAGTAGGCAATGCCGATGCCTATCGCCGCGATCTCGTGCAAGCCACTGCGCCAAACCAGGATTGGTATGAAAAGGGGCAGAAATCATTTTTGCGTCACCGCCCCGAGGTGGGCTCACCCAAGCTTGTGATCCCCGAGAACACCCCGGCGCAACGCGCGCTGGAGCTCACGCTGGATCACATTTTCAATCACCCGAATGTGCCGCCTTTCATTGGCAAGCAACTCATCCAACGCTTGGTGACGAGCAATCCAAGCCCCGCCTATGTGGAGCGCGTCTCTCGAAAATTTATCAATAACGGCAACGGCGTGCGCGGTGATCTCGAAGCGGTGATCATGGCCGTGCTGACTGACCCGGAAGCGATCACGCGGAAGCCGCCAGTGGATAAAGTGCGCGAGCCGTTTTTGCGCTTCACCGCCTGGGCGCGCGCCTTTTCGGCCGATTGCAAGGGCGAAGGCATGATGGGGTATTGGAATCTGGGCAACCTGAGCGACCCCGCCACACGGCTGGGCCAGAGCCCAATGCGTTCGCCTTCCGTGTTCAATTTCTTCCGCCCGGGGTATGTGCCGCCTGGCACGCGTATCGCCAAAGAAGGACGGGTCGCGCCTGAGTTTCAGCTGGTCGATGAGGTGTCTGTGGCGGGCTACATCAACTTCATGCAAATGGTGATTGAAGAGCGATGGACGAAGGAAGGCAAGCGCCTCATCAAGGCCGATTACGAGCGTTGGCTACCCGTGGCCCACGATGCTCAAAAGCTCTTTGACCGCGTCAACCTGGTGCTGGCCGCAGGGCAAATTGGCAGCCTGCGTGGCGCGCGAATCGTGGAGGCGCTGAACAGTCTGCCAGCCACCACGAGCGCAGAAAAAATCAAACGCATTCAGGTCGCCACCTTGTTGGTGATGGCGTGCCCCCAATACATCGCAATGGTCTGATCACAAGGAGTTTTTCATGACAATCAAAGCCTCTCGTCGTGAGTTTTTGAAACGTGCCGCCAGCTTGTCTGCCTCTGGTGTTGCGACCCCGCTGGCCCTTAATCTTGCTGCCATCGGTCAGGCTTCCGCCGCCGCTGCCACGGGCGATGACTACAAAGCGCTCGTCTGTGTGTTCCTGGAGGGCGGCAACGACCACAACAACACCGTCGTGCCCTTTGATGCGGCATCCTATGGCAAGTACAAGACCTTGCGCTCTGGTGTGGCCATTCCGCAATCTGCGCTGTTGAAGCTCAAACCCAGAGCAGGCGCGGCTTTGCCCGGGGGGCGCGACTATGCGCTGCCCAGCGAAATGAGCGGCTTGGCCAAGCTCTTCAATGAAGATAAAAAGCTCGCCGTGCTGCTGAATATCGGCACCCTCATCCAGCCCACCACCAAGGCCCAATGGCTCAGCCAGAGCGTGCCCTTGCCGCCCAAGCTTTTTTCCCACAATGACCAAAAATCCTTGTGGCAATCCTGCAGCCCGGAAGGCGCGAGCACCGGGTGGGCAGGGCGCATGGGAGATTTCTTGGCGGATCAAAATCAGCAGGCGGTGTTCACTTGCATTAACGCCGACCGCAATGTTGTGTTCATGACGGGTAACCGGGTCAAGGCTTATCGTGTCGGCAGCAAGGGTGCAGTCAACATCAAAGCGATTAACGGGAAGTTGGGCGGCTCTGCTGTGTGCAGCCAGGTCTTGACCGAATTGATCACCGGGGGCACGCGGGATTACGTGAATTCTTTCCGCGATGAATATGCCATCGTGACCGAGCGCTCGATCAATGCAGGCAAGTTATTCAATGCCGCAATCGACAAATACCCGGCGCAGGAAAATCCGCCGGAAGAGTATTCCAAACTCGACCAGCAGTTTGAGATCGTGGCAAGAGCCATCAAGGCCCGTGGGGATTTGGGCGTGAAGCGTCAGGTTTTCTTTGTGCAACTAGGCGGGTTTGACACCCATGATGGCTTGAACCAAGAGCACCCGGAGCTTAGGGGCCAAGTCTCGCGCGCCTTGGAGCGGTTTTACCGCGCCACGGTCGAAATGGGTGTGGCTGATAAAGTGACCACCTTCACCGCCTCTGATTTTGGCCGTAGCTGGGGCAATGATGACGGCTCAGATCATGGTTGGGGCAGCCATCATTTTGTGCTGGGTGGCGCGGTCAAGGGTGGGCAGTATCTGGGCAAAGCACCTGAGATCTTCACCGGTACGGCAGCCGAGCTTAAGGTCGGTGGCGCAGATGACGTGGGCTATGGCCGATTGCTGCCGAGCACCTCGGTCGAGCAGTTGGGTGCCACCCTGGCAAAATGGATGGGCGTGTCGGATGCGGATATCGCCACTGTCTTTGAAAACATCAATAACTGGAATGCTTCAAGCCGTTCTCTCCCGATTTTCCTGGCTTGATCAGTGAAGTTCGGCCCCTGCTTGTTATGGTACCCACCATCATCGAGCGGGGGCGCCAACTGCCTCTAATTTGTCCCTCAGGCAAGGCTGAGCGCGCTCGGTTTCGATGGGCTGAGCTGAGCCTGTAGGGCTTCATGAGCGATTTCTGCGAAACGCTGTTTGACTCCCCCCATGTCGCATGCTGCATCCGCCAGCATATGACACCCGTGTTCATTAAGTTTTTGCGGGGAGGCGGCGCCATGGGCGCAGCGCGGCCGTTTATTTATCAACACATTCCGTCGGGAGCCCTAAAACAGGTTTGGGAAAAAGCATTCAATCCGAATTGAAGAAAAGCGTTGTGTCAAAATGCAGGGTTATCTGGGCAGGTGAGTAAAACCAGAAAACCTTAGAAAACACGACTGATGCAGACCACAAAATTCGGTGTCAAACATTACGCCATTGTCATTTTTATGGCTCTGTTGGCGGCGTTCATCATCTGGCTTTTTCTGCCTGCACCCTTTGAGGTGGAAACTGCCTTGGCAGAGCGTGGAGATTTGTCCGTCTCGATCACCGAACTAGGGGTGGTGAGTGCGCGTGATCGCTATTTGGTGAAGGCCCCGGTTGCCGCACAATTTCGCCCTGCCAATCTTAAAGTCGGTGATCGGGTGAGTGCCGGCCAGTTGCTTGCCAGGTTGTCTCCCAAGCCGCTGACAGGGCTCGAGAAAGAAGACCTGATCAGCCACCTGCGTGCAGCGCAGGCGCGCTCGCTACGTGCTGGCAAAGAGGTTGAGGAAGCGCGTGCAGCCATGGAGGCTGCGCAGCGAGAGGAGTTGCGTGAGGCCGAGCTGCTGAGCATGGGCGCGCATTCGCCGGAAAAGCATGAGGCCGCCAAAAATCACCTGGGCCGGACGATGGCCGAGGCGCGTGGTGCGGCCTTCCGCGCCGATGTGGCATCTGGCGATCTGCGTGCGGCGGAGCATGCGCTTTCGCTTGCCGAGGAATCCGGCCGCGTGCTCGATATGTTTTCTCCGGTCGAAGGGGTGGTCAGCAAGCTTTTCGAGAAAACCGAGCGCGTGGTCCAGGCGGGCGCTCAGATCCTTGAGATCAGCGATAGTAGTCGGCTTGAGGTGGTATTCGGTGTGCGCGCCGCAGATGCGGTGAAGATCAACCGCGGCGTGAGTTTCACCTTGGGCAAGACACCCGAAGCCAAGCCGCTCACGCTCAGGGTGCGAGAAGTCGAGTCCGCTGCATTTGAAGCGCTATCGCCAACCGGTGAAATGGAGCAGCGCGTGAATGTCAAAGCCGATGTGCCTGTCGCTGCGACCGGCCTCATCGATGGCGCCACGGTTGAAGCGCGTTTCGTCCTGCAGGCCAAGCGGAATGTCATCAAAGTGCCAGCGTCTGCGGTGATCTCGGTGGGCGGGCGTCATAGTGTCTTTACGGTGACAGCGAATCAGGCGCGGCAGATTGACATCGTGCCTGGATTGCGTAACCCTGCTGAAACTGAGGTGGTTTCCGGGCTTGAAGAGGGTACGCCTGTCATCATTCACCCGCCCGCAGGGTTGAAAGAAGGCTCGCGAATCGCGCCCTTCAGGTCGCGGTCACGCTGAGGTGGTTTTCAAAACGCCTTGCGCGCGTCGTACCCCGTTGTCATGCGCCCAGCGGTGTTGGATGTTGTGCGTGTAGGGCTTGTCATACGCTGTCAAATCCGACGTGCAACTGCATGACATTGGGTGCGCTGCATCGCGATGGGGTTTGAATGGCGTACTAAACAAAAATCTCGAAAAAACCGTAATTTGGAGCGTAAAACCTAATAAATCACTTGTCATATCCGTCACTGCCCGTCAAAATGGCTTGGCAGCACGGTGTGAATTGCATCAGGGCGAGGTTTCTCTTCGAGAGAGGACTTGCATATGGGCATTCGAAAAAGCCGGCCGCAGTGCGAGAGGCGATCATGGCAGGGGGCAGCCCTGCATGAGTCTGGCTTCGCGATGTTGTCGGTGCTTCCTCCCTCGTGGAGGCTGCGATGCTGATGGCTATTTGCCGAGTCAGTGGGCGCTGGAGAAGTCTTGCCACGCAGGCCCTGACAAGGACTCTCTTTGCCTCGTTAGTTGTCTCGCTTTCTCTCCCCGGCTGTCACACCCTCACGCGCGACCCGCGCGATCCTGTTGTTCCCAAACAACCCGAGCGCATGAAGACCGTCACCGACGACGGCACCGACGCCGAATTGCAGCTCGAGACTGAATTCAGCGCGCGCGATGCATTCTTGCTTCGCCCCACCAACGAATCCGATCCGCTGCCGAATATCGAACTCAACAACATCAGCATCACCGAGAGCGGTGTTTATGACGCGGTGCAGGCGATTGCCAAAATTGCCCGCCTTGGCTTGTCGATCGAAGGTGGTGCCAAGGGCATGGAGCGCTACGGCGCCACCGCAACATTCGGTTTGTCGGGCAGCCTGCCCGACGTCATGGAAAGGCTCTCCAATTCGCTGGGGTTTTTCTATTCGGTGAATAACGGCATCCTCACCATCGTGCCGGAAGAGCAATTCGTGATTGAAATGCCGCCGTCATTGCACGAAGACAATCTCGCCGGCATCACCAACACCCTGCAATACCTCGGCGCGCGCGATATTTTTCTCGATCGGCTCAATCGCAGCCTGACATTCCGTGCGAATAAAAAAGCGCTCGCTGGTGTGAGTGCCTATGTGCAGCGAGTGCGCCAGACCCGCTCCTTACTGTTGTTCGATGTCCATGTCTATCAGGTCGATCTGAGCGACTCCAAGGAATCGGGTATTCAATGGAATCGTTTTGCTTTCAGCGACGCCGCCTCGGGCTCGGGTTCGGCCACCACTGGCACGACGGGCACAGGCTTGGGTGCGGGTGCCACGGTGGGCGGCACCACGACGACGACCGCCACCGCTGCGGCTAATTCCACCACCTTTGCCCGCAGTGGCGGCTTTGGTGTGGGTGCGGTGTTGTCAGGGCCGAAATTCAATATCGATGCCTTGGTCAATTTTCTGCGCACCCAAGGTACGGTGAAAAATATCTCTCAGCCGCGCATGGCCCTGCTCACTGGCTCAAAAGGCTCGCTGCGGGTGGGTCAAGCGACCACCTACGTTTCAAAAGTCGGCACCAATGTCTCGGCCAATCTCAATCAGGTAACAGTCGAAACGCAAAACCTCCAAACAGGCTTTGAGCTCACGCTCTTTGGCGAGGAGCATGATGGCACCATCTACACCCGGGTGCAGATGACGCTCTCCGATCTGGTGAAATTCAATCGCTTCACGGCGTTGGGCACCGACCTCACCTTGCCGCAGACGGCTGATCGCGAAGTGCGCACCGCCATTCGCGCGAGGCCGGGTGACACGATTTTGCTAGGCGGCATCACCGTGTCCAAAGACTCGATCGACGTCAGCAACGGCATCACCGCCAGCACTCGCAATGGTGATACCAGTCGCTCCGAGCTGGTGATTGCCTTAAAGCCCAAGATTGTGCGTTTTAATGCGGCCAAGGATAAGGCCACTGCGGCAGCCGTGCAGAATGCAAATCCTGTCGTACAAGATCAGCCTGTTGATAACCCCTTCCGCGGCAATGTCGGACGCCCTTACTCAGTGGTGGAGCCGCGTGAGCCGATCACCTCGGCCAAGCAACAACGAGGTGCTGACCAGGAGGGCTGGGTGGGGGTGCCGCAATGAGATCCGTATCCGCGAGAATTTTCTTGACCTGTGCATGTCTTGTGATGGCCTTTGAAGCAGCGGCTCAACGCAGTCTGCCCAACCCGCTGATTCAACCGCCCAGACGCGGCGCCCCAGGCGGTGCGCCAACCGGTGCGCCCGATGGCGCGCCATCTGAGGGGGCGCCGGCATCGCCTTCTGC
>JBEAUN010000245.1:0-21721 GCA_041161415.1 Pseudomonadota bacterium
ATTCGCCGCGATGCACCGCCAGCATGCTGGCGGTGCATCGCAACCCATCAACCAGAGAATCAGTTAAGTTTGCAGCCGGATTTCCCTACTGGCGGTTGGTATGGCAGTAGGGGGCAGGTCACAAGGTACGGACACCTTCTCTTGCCTATTCTCTGACCGCAAATTTCCGCACCTTTCCCATCCTGTCTTTCTGGCAAAAGGCGCTTCGCCACATGGCGGTCAGCCGTTACCAAACCAAGCAGTCGTTGAAAGATTAAGCCGAGGGGCCGGCGCCGGGGAGTCGATTGGGCCGTGTAGTGAAGGATAAGCCAGTGCGCCTTGCGGACCAAGCGGCTTGCCGGAGATGGTTCCACTCGAGCGAAGCGTTATGCGTGATCTCGCGGCGTGGCCCGGCATCAAGCCGACCCTAAGCGCAGCCTTAATGTCGTTCGGAAGACTGGCAACCTCCTTGATGACACCTGCGCCAGGCACAGTGCGACTACGGGCTGAGTTTGCCTGCGTAGGAAGGGCATGTGACACCTTTCATTTGAATTCACCGCGCTCGTACGGCTTCATCGCTTAGCGCCCTGTAGATTGATGAATTAGCCCGCTCATTTGATGGGCAATGACAAAAGCCCACACCACATGACAGTGTTGCAAACCAATAGTTGGTTCACGAAATAGCCGACGCCAAAACCGGCGACGCCTAGCAGGAACGTAAAAAATGGGTTTGCGACCGCAAGCTTACGTGCAAAGAAGGCCACTGCAAGAGCACCGACAAATGCACCCGGCAGCGAAAATAGGTGACCCAACCCCAACAGTCCGTCAGGGGACGTAGCTCGCCAATTGACGGACATAAGTGCGAGCATTGAAATTGCAATGGCAATTGACGTGCCAAACAAAAAGAAGGGGGCGATCTGAAATGCCGCACAAATGCCAAGCACAACGATAGGCACGGTCAAGTAATACCAAAGCCCAAGATACAGAGCATCGCCTTTGAAGAGGACAACAATTAGCATTGTGAGTGCGATGGCTATCGAGAGCGCGGCATCGAGTTTACGCATGGCTGTCATGTGAGTGGGCTAACGCAGAGAGGACCAGTGCTGCGCGACTATATCGCGCAGCGGCCAGTGACCGAAGGGATCGAGGTTTTACGACAACTCTGACTTGACCGAGGATTCCCTTCGCAGGAGTACGTCGCAGAGCGCAACAGCACGTAGCGACCGGCAGTAATTAGCAGCGAACCTCAGGACACTCGCGGAGCCTTACTGACACCTGCGGACACCTGAGGGCTGCCACGGAATGTTACTAACAAATGCGAAATTGGTGGCGGAGTCGGCAACCCAACCCGCGAGCCATTCTCGAACAAAAGTCTGTGCGCTGGAATGCAGTCCGTGGTTTGAATCATTCGGCCGTTTCGGCAGACATCGGCCGGGCCGGCTGGCTCGCGGCGTTCGATGTGGTCACCGGTATCCAGTCACCCTCCGAAACTCCTAACAGGATGGCAACAAACTCTGACAATGCGGTTGCATTGACTAGGCAAGGCGAGTGCATTACCATGCAGAGCATCAACCGCTTTGACTGGAGAGCCCCATGCCTGCCATCCTCGAAGTCGAATCCACATTAACCGACCGCTACCAGACCACGGTGCCGGAAACCGTGCGTCGCGCCCTCGGCTTGAGCAAGCGCGACAAGATCCACTACACCATCCGCCCCGGCGGCGAGGTAGTGCTGACCCGAGCTGAAGCCTCCGAGGGGGACGACCCGGTGCTCGGACAGTTCCTGGGCTTCTTGGCCCAGGACATTGCCAACCATCCCGAGCGCCTGCAGGCTGTGGATGCTGGCCTCGTCCAGCGCCTCCATTCCCTGATCGGTGGCATGGAAGTCGATCTCAATGCTGCACTGTCGGCAGACGATAAATGAGTGTGGGCAAGCCAACGCCCCTGGTGATTCATGGCTGGACGGTTTATGCCCACCCGCTGTTCCTCGCGCAGATTGAGGCACTGGTGCAGCAGGTCGAGTCCTCCAAGCAGAAGGACCCGGCCGGGTATTTGAAGAAGAACGCCAGCAAACGGCTGGCGGCGATCATCAAGCTCGCCTTCGACGTCATTCCGCAAGATCCGGCCCGACCGGAGTACCGCCAAGGCGGAACCCTTGGCGACGAGCACAAGCACTGGTTCCGGGCGAAGTTCTTCCAGCAGTACCGACTCTTTTTTCGCTACCACGCGCCCAGCAAAGTGATCGTGTTCGCGTGGGTCAATGACGGGGACACCAAGCGCGCCTACGAGAGTAGCGACGATGCCTACCGGGTGTTCCGCAAGATGCTGGAAAGCGGCCACCCGCCGGACGACTGGAACCAGTTGATTGCCGAGGCTCGCGCCGAGGGGCAGCGCTTGCAGTTGTTCGCCGCCAGCGTTACGCCGTAAGGCTTGGCTTCTATGGCGAACAGTTTGTCATAGGGGCATATGCTCAGGAGAAAAAGATGCATTACCCCCTGATGACCGAAAGGCAGGTTGCCGCCCGGTGGAAGATCAGCCTGAAGACGCTGCGCCGTTGGCGACTCGAAGGTGTAGGGGCTGTTTGGCACAAGCTGTTTCACCACGTCCGCTACCACGAGGCGAACATCTTCGAGTTCGAGCGTCAAAGCGCGCAGCACTGGTCGGCGATTCTGGGTGATGGCGAACGTGTCCTGCGAGAGGTAACCCGCCCGCTGAAGGTTGCCAACGAATCTCAAGCGCCGGATGCTGCCGAACCCGAGGTGAAGTACGTCAGCGAAAAAGATGTTGTTGCGGCAACAGGTTTGCCGGCATACCTTTTTTCCGACCGGAGCCAGCGGGAGCGCAAGTGCATTCCCCACATGATGCTGGTCGGAAATCTTCGCTTCTCGCTGGATGCCATCCTGCAGTGGGAATTGGCGAACAGCGTTTTGGGTGGCGTCTTGGCGCAAACGGAAGGACCCGCCGCGATTCAACTGGACTGCCGGCCAGATACACCGGTTCGCGTGCCGCGTTGGCATGAACTCGTGAAGGACCGCAGAAAAGATCGTGTCGGCGCACCGTAGCGCGCGATTTGCCGTGCCATGCGGCACTCTTTTGGGCGTTGAGGGGGTTGCCTCGACGAGGCCGAAAGACGGCCAGCAAAAATCCTTTTTGTTGGTATAATAACTTGCTATTTTGAATTTAGATCGCAAAATAAAGCATTATTAATATCCTGCGGAGGTGAATTCAATGTTGGTCGAGTTCCGCGTGAAGAACTTCCGCAGCCTGCGCGATGAGCAGGTGTTGAGTCTCGTGGCGTCCAAAGACAAGACGCTGCAGGATACCCATACCCAAGCGACCGGCATCCATGCCGCGCCCACGCTTGTTCGTAGTGCCGTGATTTACGGCGCGAACGCGAGCGGCAAATCCAATCTCATCAAGGCGCTGCAATACATGCGCGGCGTGGTAACTGAGTCTGCCACAGCGATCCAGCCGGGCCAGACCTTTGCCGTCCAGCCCTTCCGACTCGATGCTGACTCCGCGAGCCAGCCCGTCGAGTTCGAGGTTACGTTCCTGCTCGATGGTGTGCGCTACCAATATGGTTTTGCCATGACACATCAGCGCATCGTGAGCGAGCACCTGCTGGTATATAAAGCCCGCAAGCCCCAGCGTTGGTTCGCACGTCACTTCGACGACGAGACTGAGAAGCACATCTACGATTTCGGTCCTGGACTCAAGGGCCCGAAGAATCTGTGGGAGGGCGCCACCCGCCCGAATTCCCTTTTCCTGTCGATGGCTGTGCAGCTCAATAGCGACGCATTGCGACCGGTGTTCGACTGGTTCGTGAATCGACTGGTCATCTTCAACGAACAGGCCCAACTCAATCCGCATGTGACCATCCAGATGCTCAAACACGCGGAAGGCCGCAAGGAAATCTGCAGTTTTCTGTCGGCGGCCGATGTCAGCATTGCCGACATTGATGTGGAAACGCGCAAAGTCCCTGGGCAGTCTGTTCACTTTGATTTGCTGGCCGGCAAAACCGAGGTGCGGTCAGAAGAAATGGAAGAGCACAAGCTGCGTTTCCACCATGTGACCGAACAAGGCAAGGCCGTATTCGATCTGCCGGATGAATCAAATGGCACGAGAAATCTACTGTTTCTTGCGGGGCCGGTGCTTAACATCCTCACGAAAGGCCTGACGCTGGTCATCGATGAGCTGGATACCAGTTTGCATACGCTGCTGGTGCGTGAGCTCGTGCGCCTGTTTCACCGCCCGGAGATCAACACCGGTGGCGCGCAATTGATCTTCACCACGCACGATACGTCATTGCTGGATGCCGCTGGTCTCTTCCGGCGCGATCAGGTCTGGTTCGTGGAAAAGGACCGTGATCAGGCCTCGACGCTGGTCAGCTTGTGCGAATTCAGTCCGCGCAAGAATGAAGCGTTGGAGCGCGGTTATCTGATGGGCCGATATGGCGGCGTGCCTTTTCTGAGCGACACCCTGGGGCTTCTCCACTGATGGCCCGAGATAACTCACCCAAAGACCGCCAACGCAACCAGCTGGCCCGCAAACAGGGACGTCGTGCGAGTTACGACCGCATACTGATCGTATCCGAAGGCAGCAAGACCGAGCCGAACTACTTCCGCGAGATCCGTGAAGCGTATCGCTTGCATACCGCCAACGTGGAGGTCCGGCCAAGCGAAATGGGCACCGCGCCGATTCAGGTGGTGCAGTACGCCAGAATGCTGTTTGAAGAGGGCGATCGCCACAGAAACATCCCGCCACGGGCGTTCGAGAGGGTCTATGCCGTTTTTGACCGCGATGATCATGACCCAATCAGCCTAGGAAGACCTTTGCGCATTTTCAGTACCTCGGTGTGAGGCCATCGGCCAATGATATGCGCCACGCCCGCCAGCCGGGTAGAAGACTGACGGAAAGGCCAGTAAGCAGGATGGTGGACATCAGCCACCACTCGTTATCGGTGGGAAAACGTTGCAACAGCACCACCCCGAATTGTGATTGTGCAAACGGTGCCAGCACGGCAATCCCGACGGTTAGCAAGGCATAGCCCAGCAACAGTCCCAGCATGGTGAGAGTTACCCCCTCCGCGACTAGCATCAGAAACACGTCTCGCGGGCCTGCGCCAAGGGCGCGCAGTATGGCTAGCTCGCGCCGACGCTCGTTCAGGCCAGCCATAAGGGTCGCGGTCAGTCCGGCAAGCCCGACGATTACAACCAGAGATGAAATCACTAGCAAGATATTCTCGACCATCGCAAGTGTCTGCCACAACTCGTCGAGTGCCACTCCGGGCATTACCGCTAGCAGCGGCTCGCCACGGTAGCTGTTGATGTGGCGTTGCAGTTTGAACACGGCAGGCCTACTTTTGAGCCCTATGAGCATGGCGGTAATGTCACGTGGGCGCAGGTCGAATTTCCGCACCTGTTCAGCGGGAATATTCAAACCGGGTAATGGCGCGCCCCCCACCCAATCCAGATGAATAGCTGTCATGGCCTCGAGACTGACATGCACTGTGCGATCAACCGGTGTGCCGGTTGGCGCAAGAATGCCGACAACTCTGAATGGCTTGTCGGCATGCTCTGGCCCCAGCGCTTCCATGCCATGTGACAGGGTTATGCGGTCCCCGATGCCATAACCGAGCTCCTTGGCAACCCGATGCCCGATGACGGCTTCAAACACCGTATCCACCGTGCTGCCGAACGGCTTGCCTTGGGCGAAAACAAGCGGCTGCTGCAAGCCATAGCGTAAATGAGTGAAGTAAACTGGGCTCGTGCCGAGCACGGGAAAGCCACGATGCGAGTCTCCCAGGCTAAGGGGAATAGCCCAGGCTACCTCCGGGTGGGTTGCCAGTGATTCGAAGCTGTCCATACCCATATTCTGCGTGGCGTTTCCGGTATGAAAAACCGAGTACAACATCAGCTGTACCGGGCTGGTGCGCGCACCGACCACCAGATCGACTCCAGATACGGATTGGGTAAAGCTGGCTCGCGCGTCGGTGCGCACTCGCTCAACTGCCAGCAACACCGTCGTGGACAGTACGATGGAAAACAGCACGATGGCGAGCGTCAGTCGGCGCGCCCAGGCGCTTTTGAGTGCAAGCTTCATGATGGCTTTCATGAAAGCTCCTTGACAGGCTGATTGATGTCCGCCAGTGCCACGGTGCGATCAAAGTGCGTAGCCAGTCGTACGTCATGACTCACAAAAAGCAAGGCGGCATCGACTGCGCAGGCTTCGGCCAACAAGAGATCAATAAAAGCCTGTTGTCTTGGCGCATCCAGTGCGGAAGTGGGTTCATCCGCAATCAGAATTTCGGGTCGCCCAATCAGGGCGCGGGCGGCGGCGACACGCTGTTGCTGCCCGACAGAAAGTGCGGAGGCCGGCCTATTCCACAGATCTGGAGACAAGTCGAGATGAGTAAACAGTCGGTGTGCTTGTGCGCGTATGTCTTCTGCTCGTTGTCGGCGTCGTGCAGAAAATGTGCCGGGTAACAATACGTTGTCCAATGCCGACAACCACGGCAACAAATTGAACTGCTGAAAGATGAAGCCAATGTGATCTGCTCGGAAGCGGTTGCGCCCAGCGCTGGACAAGCGCGTGAGGTCAGTCCCCAATAAGCGGATAGCACCGTTCTGCGGTGTAGCCACCCCACCAAGTAGGCCCAGCAGGGTGCTCTTACCGGAGCCGGACGGGCCGTGCAGAAACACCCGCTCGCCCTGCGCCACCGTAAAAGCGGGGATGTCGATGCATGGCCGCTGTTGCATCGGCCAATGGAAGCACAACTGGGTTAGATGAATCGCGGGGGTTCCAGGGCTGCCCATAAGCGCTACCAACTCAATACCGGCTTGTTGGGGCTTAAGCGAGCCGCCCCTTGGCCATTCGGGCCGATGCGCTGGACTTCGATGCGATAAAGGCGTTTAAGTGAATTGAACAACGAGGTTTCAATCGATTTCAGTGCGCTTGGATTACTGCAGCGGAAAAGATAGTTGGCATCGATATCGGCGTGCTCTCCCTCGAATTTCGGCAGGCTCACCTGCGCGGATTCAAAGCGACAATTCGCAGCGGGGGTCAGTCTCCAGAGTGCGACAGCGTCTTTGAGGGTTTTCTCTGCCGATGTCAGTGCGGCTTTTTCCTTATCGTTTTTAGGTGCCCTCTCAAACCCGACGACCGCGTCAAGCGGGAGTTCCAAATCCAGCGACACCGTCGTATTGTCAATGGCTACGTCCAGCCGCCCCTCTCCATGAACGTGCTTGTTGTGTGCAAAGACTGCGAAACTCGAAGCTAAGGCTATTGTGGCTAAAACGATGTTTTTTTTCATGCGGTTTCTCCAAGATGATTCATACGCAACAGAAAAAGCTAAAGAACAGAAATCGCGATCCCGGCAGCAAGCAACAAGCCATGCCAGCCAACGCCCCGCCATTCAGACTTGAGTCGAGGGAGTAAGTCAGCAATCGCGATGTACAAGAAACTGGCTGCAGCGATGATGACGATATAAGGTATCCAGTCTTGTGTGTGCTCCAGTGCAACGTAGCCTGCGAAACCACCAAACACTGATGCCAGACTGGATACGGCGTTCCAAAGGAGCGCGCGCCTATGCCCCCAACCGGCCGCTAGTAGAATGGCAAAGTCTCCTGCCTCTTGAGGAATCTCGTGGGCAATGACTGCGATGGTAGTTGCCCAACCCAGCGCCGGGTCAGTAAGGAAGGCTGCGGCGATCAGTATCCCGTCAGTGAAGTTGTGAAATCCGTCACCGATCAGAATGCTCACTGGCCCCGAATCAATGGGGTGATGACCCGAAAGGCCCTGACCGCTATCCAAATCACTGGCCGCTTGGGCGCGATGATTGTGAGCGTGCCGCCAGAGCGCTAACTTCTCCAACGCGAAAAAACCAAGTATCCCTGCGAGCAGAACTGGGAATGCCTCATCTGGGGTCAAGCCAGAACCCAGCGCCTCAGGCAGTAAATGCAGCATTGACGTGGCAAGGAGTACTCCAGTGGAAAAGCTGACTGCGTACGGTAGCCACCGCTTCGAAATGCCAAACATCACGAACGCGGCAGCGAATAGGCTCAGCAATCCACCTAGCAAACACGCACTAATGATTTGTAGTATCAAGGGCATGGGTCAGTAGTCCTGGGTTCAAAGAATAGTGGGATTGGGCGCATCGCCATAGACCAACTTTGGGTCGAAGGTCTTCTCAGCTTCCGCATAGCGAATCCTGCCTGTTTGCAGCTCGACGGTGCGGTAGAAGCAGCTGCGGTAGCCGACGTGGCAGCTGGCGGGCGCAGCATGTTTGCCCGCTGACAACGACACGCGCAGCCACACCGCGTCCTGGTCGTCGTCCACGCGCATCTCGACCACACGCTGCACCAGGCCGCTGGTGGCACCCTTGTGCCACAGCACTTGTCGGCTGCGGCTCCAGTAGTGGGCCTCGCCGGTGAGGATGGTTTTTTCGAGTGCGTCGCGGTTCATGTAGCCCAGCATCAGCACCTCGCCGCTGCTGGCATCGGTCGTCACGCAGGGGATGAGGCCTTCGCGGTCGAACTTGGGGGCCAGATCATGCCCTTCCTCGACCTGCTCGACCGAGGTACGTGGCGCAAAACTGAAGGCGTCAGTGGCTGGGCTTTGATCGGATGGATTGCTCATGAGTTTTCTCCTTGAATGTCGGTATCAGACACCGGCTGCGCTTGCGCCGGATGCCTCGAGGAAGCGAATCGCTCGGCCTAGCGGTGCGCCAAGCAAGTGCTCGTCGCGCACGACGACCTCGCCGCGAATGACGGTGTGGATGGGCCAGCCGGTAACGGTCATGCCGTCGTAGGGCGTCCAGCCTGCGCGGCTGGCGATCCAATCCTTGCGTATCGTGCGTTGCGCGGCCAGATCGACCAAGGTCAGATCTGCATCGAAGCCCCGCGCGATGCGCCCCTTGCCTTCGATGCCGAAGATGCGTGCCGGGCCGACACTGGTGAGGTCCACCAGCCGTTGCAGACTGAGGCGGCCTGCATTCACGTGGTGGAGCATCAGCGGCAACAGTGTCTGCACGCCGGTCATGCCACTGGGCGATTGCGGATAGGGCTTGGCCTTTTCTTCGCGGGTGTGCGGCGCATGGTCGCTGCCAATAACGTCTACCACGCCATCGCGGATGGCTTGCCACAAGGCGTCTTGATGTTTTTTCTCGCGTACTGGCGGATTCATCTGCGCGAAGCTGCCGAGGCGCTCGTAGCAGTCGGGCGCATGCATCGTCAGGTGGTGGGGTGTGACCTCCACCGTTATACGGCGCTTGTGCTGTGCCAGGAAAGCCATCTCCTCGGCGGTGGTCACGTGCAATACATGCAAGCGGCGGCCCGTCTCGGCAGCCAGTCCGACGACGCGTTGCGTCGCCTTTAGCGCGCTTTCCACGTCACGCCAGTGGTGGTGCTGGCGTACATCGCCGCTGGCTTCAACCAGCGCCTTGCGCTCGCGCAGTCGCGCCTCGTCTTCGGCATGCACGGCCATACGCCGCTTGCCGTGACGCAGGATGCGGCGCAGCACCTCGTCCTCGTCGGCCAGCAGGTCACCAAAGGAGCTGCCCATGAAGACCTTGACGCCCGCGCAGCCCGGCAACATCTCCAGGGTGCTCAAATGCTCGGCATTCACAGCTGAACCGCCGATGTAGAACGCGTAGTCGCACCAGGCCCGGCCCTGTGCGGCATCCAGCTTGGCCTGCAGGTCGGACTCCCACAAGGTCAGCGGATGGGTGTTGGGCATCTCGAACACGCCTGTCACGCCGCCAAGCACCGCGCCGCGCGTGCCGCTCTCCAGGTCTTCTTTGTGGGTGAGGCCGGGTTCACGGAAATGCACTTGGCTGTCGATGACGCCGGGCAGCACATGCAAGCCCGTGGCGTCGAGCGTGGTTTCCGCACTCCAGTTGCTGCGCAGGTCGCCAAGTGCGACGATGCGGCCATCGACGCAAGCCACGTCGATGTGATCCGCACCGTTGGGCGTAATGACCGTACCGCCGACCACCAGCAGGTCGGCATGCCTGGATCGAGCTGCGGCAGAGAACATGGAAGCATCAGAGCTCATGTCTGGCCCGCCCGAACCATTCGACCGTCTTTGCTCGCTGTGCCTCGCCGTACAGCTGGACGAATCGGGCCGTCATGTGATCTGACGGCGTATTCAACGCCTTGATGCGTTCTTCGATATACGGCCCCGTGATCGACTGACGACAAACCACTGTGATGCAGTGCCGCCATTCTTCGTACGTTTGGGGAATGTGAAATGGGTGCATGGTTCATGCTCCAGCTGATGCAAGGATGCCGATGCCCAGACGTGCGCAGAGTTGCTGCTGTGCTTCGCCGCGCGCGTAGAAGTCGGGTGCCTGTGTAGCGTCCTTCAGGTAGGCTACCGCCTGCGCCAGCTGCATCACACCGAGGTCCTCACCCTCGCGGCTGCGCAGGGCGATGGTGCCCGCGTCACACTCCTTGCCACCGGCCACCAGCAGGAAGGGCACGCGTTGCAGCGTTTGCTCGCGGATCTTGTAGCCGATCTTCTCGTTGCGTACGTCGCACTCGGCACGCAGACCGGCACCCCGCAATAGCTGGGTCACGTCCTGCACATAGGCGGCGTGTTCCTCGGTAATCGACAGCACCACGGCCTGCACAGGAGCCAACCAAGAGGGCAACTTTCCAGCGTGATGCTCGATCAAGATGCCGGTGAAGCGCTCCAGCGAACCGAACAGGGCGCGGTGCAGCATGACCGGGCGCTTGCGCTGCCCATCCTCGTCCACGTAGTCGATGCCGAAGCGCTCTGGAAGGTTCATGTCCACCTGCAGGGTGCCGCATTGCCAGTCGCGACCGATCGCGTCGCGCAGCACGAACTCCAACTTGGGACCGTAGAAAGCACCTTCGCCGGGGTTGAGCTTGTACGGCAAACCCATGCCCTCCAGCGCCTGCACCAGCGCGCCTTCGAGCAGATCCCAGGTGGCATCGTCACCCATGCGGTTCTGCGGGCGGGTGGACAACTTGATGCGTACTTCCTCGAAGCCGAACTGCCGGTAGATGTCCAGCACCAGCGCCACCACATCGCGGCACTCGGCGTCCATCTGCTGCGGCGTGCAATACACGTGGGCATCGTCCTGGGTGAAGTGGCGTACGCGCAGCAATCCGTGCAGGGCGCCGGAAGGCTCGTAGCGGTGCACCTTGCCGAACTCGCCCATTCGGATCGGCAGGTCGCGGTAGCTCTTGAGTCCATAGCGGTACAGCAGCACACTGCCGGGGCAGTTCATGGGCTTGAGCGCCAACGCGCGGCCGTCCTCGGTCTCGGTGGTGAACATGTGGTCGCGGTAGTTCTGCCAGTGGCCGGAAATCTCCCATTGGCTGCGGTCCATCACATCGGGTGAATTCACCTCCACATAACCAGCGTCCTGCTGGCGGCGTCGCATATATGCGATCAACTCCTGAAAAACGATCCAACCGCGTGGGTGCCAAAATACCGCGCCCGGCGCATCTTCCTGAAAGTGGAAAAGGTCTAGCTCTCGACCCAGTTTGCGGTGGTCGCGTTTCTCAGCTTCTTCGATTCGCAGCAGGTAAGCATCGAGCTGCTTCTTGTCAGCCCAAGCCGTGCCGTAGATGCGCTGAAGCTGCTCGTTCTTTGCATCGCCTCGCCAGTAGGCACCAGAGAGCTTGGTCAGCTTGAAGTGCTTGAGAAAGCGTGTGTTGGGCACATGGGGGCCGCGACACATGTCAACGTATTCCTCGTGGAAATACATGCCCATGCTTTGTTCGTTCGGCATGTCCTCGATAAGGCGCAGTTTGAAGACTTCACCACGTTCGCTGAACAGTCGGATCACTTCCTCTCGCGACAGAACGCGCTTGATCACGTCGTAATCATTCGCGATCAGCTCGCGCATGCGCTGCTCGATGGCAGCAACGTCCTCGGGCGTGAAGGGGCGCTCGTAGGCGATGTCGTAGTAAAAGCCTTCGTCGATCACCGGGCCAATGACCATCTTGGCCGTTGGGTACAGTTGCTTGACTGCATGACCGACCAAGTGCGCGCAAGAGTGACGGATGATCTCCAGTCCCTCGTCGTCCTTCGGCGTGATGATCTGTACCGCTGCATCGTGGGCGATGAGCTCGCAGGCGTCCACAGGACGACCGTCGATCCTTCCGGCCACCGTTTGTCTAGCAAGGCTTGCTCCAATATCGGTCGCAAGCATCGCAACGGAGACAGGATGCTCGAAACGGCGCTGGCTGCCGTCGGGCAAAGTGAGGGTGATGCCGCTGTCGGCGCAAGAATCGCTCATGTTCAAAACTCGTTCTGGATTTGCTTGTATCCCAGCACCAACTCATTGTTGGTACGGGCCACGTCTTCGGAAAATTCGCTCGCTGCGACCGATACCTGCGGCAGTGTTGCGAGATCGGTGTCGGGGCCAATACGCTCGGTTGATCGCACATAGAAGCCTGCTGGGAGATGCACCCCGTCGACCACGGCGTTATGGCGAACGACACAGCCATCTTCAACCGTGCAGTTGAACAGCACGCTGTTGAAGCCAATGAATACGCTGCTTCCGACAGTACAGGGGCCGTGAACGATCGCGCGATGCGCAATGGATGTTCGTTCTCCAATGTTGACCCTGGCACCGGACTTGGAGTGGATCACCACGCCGTCCTGAATGTTGGAGTGAGCACCAATCACGATGGGATCAATATGGCCGTTGGCATCCATCTCGTCAGCTCGGATTACCGCATAGGGGCCGATAAAGACGTTCTCCTCAACAATGACCAGCCCACAAAGAATGGCGGTGGGGTCGACAAAGGCGCTGGGATGTATCTGCGGCAGGTCGCCGCGAGGATTCTTTCTGATCAAGCACAATCTCCAGAAGAAGCGAGCAGACACTGACCGCGTTGTATTTGTTCAAACAAATCTGGGTTGAGCCATTTTTCCGTGATGGCGGGTGCGAACTTGATGGCATTGAGGTCAATGCACCCCATGCGAGGGTTGTGAGCATCTTCACGAAAGCACTGGGCATAGCCCGTTTCAGTTTCGTGGACGATGACTGAGTGCAGTTTCACATCAGCCTCTCCATTGGCCATTTCGGTAAGCGACATTGCCGCATCAACGAGGCAAAAAAACAGCCGAGAAAACTGCTCAGCACTCGGTGATACCGGGATCAGCACCCAGCGCTCTGAGTGCTTGCGCATTGCGTCCAAGTAATCGGTGTCATCCCCAGACCACAGCGCGACGGAGTGATCGAAGGCATCAATCAAATCGCGCACGTGGCCTTTGAGCAAACCGAAGTCATAGATCATCTGGCCGTGGTCGAGCGCATGCGCTTCCAGCAGTAGCTCGACCTTGTAGGAATGGCCATGGATGGAATGCGAGCAGCGCCGCGTGCTGCAGCCACGCACGATGTGGGCGTTCTCGAACTTAAACAGCTTGCGGATTAACACGGGCCACTTTCCTTGTGTGCATGGCTCGGCGGCACGGGGTCGTAGCCACCTCGATGCAAGGGGTG
This sequence comes from Pseudomonadota bacterium, assembly GCA_041161415.1. Taxonomy (GTDB): domain Bacteria; phylum Pseudomonadota; class Gammaproteobacteria; order Burkholderiales; family Rhodocyclaceae; genus JBEAUN01. Next base: position 13,462 of record JBEAUN010000245.1, read on the forward strand.
GCAGCGCCCCAAGCGCTTGAGCGTTAGCCATGCCCCCTTGAGCGCACCATGCGTTCGCAGCGACGCGATGGCGTACTGCGAGCACGTTGGATGGAAACGGCAGCGCGGGCCGAGCATCGGGCTGATGAACAACTGATAGCTGCGCACGAACAGCACCAGCAGTTGGGTCGGCCAGCGTTTCATGCCGCCTCCTTGCCGACGGGCCGAAGCGCTTGCCCTTGAGGGGTGTCCTCCACCATGAAACCGGCGGCCTCCAGATCGGCGCGCAATGCATCCGATTTGGCAAAATCCCGCTTCAAACGCGCCGCTTCTCGCTCAGCCACCAGCGTTTTGATCCGAGCGTCGTTGACTGGCTGCGCGGATGGCAAGGATGCTGCAGGCCGAAGCGCGGCCAGGGCTGCTTGCTGCGATTGCTGCAGCAGCCCCAAGGTCCCAGCAGATGCAAGCAGCACGGATTTGGCGTGTGCCCGCTGGGCATCCGTGTCCGCATGGTTCAGTTGCGTCAGGAGCACGTGCAGTCGCACCAAGGCACCGGGGACATTGAGATCGTTCCGCAGCGCATCCAGCAACTCTTTGTCGGGCGCGGACTGTGGCAGCTCATCCACGTGCTCGACTCTGCCCAGGGCTTCGTAGTACTTGAGTAAGGTTTCGCGTGCGCCCTGCAAACGCCGGGCGTTCCAGTCCAGTGGTTTGCGGTAGTGGGTGGACAGCAGCGCCAAGCGGATCGCCTCACCCGGTGCTTGAGCCAACAGGTCACGCACCAGCAATACATTGCCGAGCGATTTGGACATCTTCTGCCCATCCACCGTGACGAAGCTGTTGTGCACCCAGGTGTTGCAATACAAGGTGCCGTTCGCGCAGGTGCCCTGGGCGATCTCGTTCTCGTGGTGCGGAAAGATTAGATCCTGTCCGCCACCATGGATATCGATGGTGTGGCCCAGGTGCTGGCCGATCATGGCCGAGCACTCAATGTGCCACCCAGGACGGCCCCGGCCCCAGGGACTGTCCCAGCCCGGCAAGTCTGGCGTTGATGGCTTCCAAAGCACGAAGTCCATCGGATCACGCTTGTAGGGCGCAACCTCCACGCGGGCCCCAGCGATCATGTCCTCGGTGCGTCGGCCTGAAAGTTGCCCATACGCGGGATAGGACGGTACATGGAACAACACATGCCCCTGTTCCATATAGGCATGGCCTCTCTCGATCAAGGTCTGAACCAGTTCGATGATGGCGGGAATATGCTCGGTGACGCGCGGCTCCAGGTCGGGAGCCAACACACCTAGCGCGTACATGTCCTCGTGGTAGGCGTTGATGTAGCGGTCGGTGATCGCTCGGATGGGCACGCCCGCAGCGCTGGCGGCCGCGTTGATCTTGTCGTCCACGTCGGTAAAGTTGCGTGCGTACACCACCTGCGGGTAGTGCTGGCGCAGCAACCGCGAGAGCACGTCGAACACCACGGCAGGCCGCGCGTTGCCAATGTGGGCGTAGTTGTAAACCGTGGGGCCACACACATACATCGTCACTCGGTCAGGATGACTGGTGCGGAGAGCTTCCTTCTGGCGCGTGAGCGTGTTGTGGAGATAAATGGGTAGATTCACCAGGCGGACTCCCTTGCTTGTGGCAGTACCTGCTGGAAAGCCCGAAAGGTTTTTTCGATCACGTCCCGGCCAACATCTTGTGTGATGAACACCAGGCGCGAGCGGCGATCCTCGCTGGGCCATGCGGGTAGCGATACGGGCGGATGGAAAATGTGCTGCACCCCATGCACGACGATGGGCTGCTCCTGACCCTCGACGTTCAGAATGCCTTTAACGCGCAGAATGTTGCTGCCCACAAAACTCATCAGCACTTCGAGCCAGTTGGTCAGCACGTTCTCGGGTATCGGTTCATCAACAGAAAAACAGAAGGCGTGGATGTGATCGTCATGCCGATTGACGTCATGCGAGTGGGTGTTAGCGAACCCGGCATGCGCTGCCTGGGGCCGGAACATCAGCGATTTTGAAGCGGCTGCCTGGGGCGACACGAAGGGCCTAAACGCGCTACTTATGTAGGCCTCCTCCTTGAGCCAGCGCGCGACGTCGGGGAGTTTTCCGCTAGCGGAAAACAAGCCCAAATTAAGCAGTTTTTGCGCTGCAATCTCACCGTTGTGAATCAACCAGTGCGGCGCGGCTGGATTGAGTTCGGTGAGTCGATGAAGCAAGGCGTCGCGCTGTTCCTCTGCCACCAGATCCGACTTGGTCAGTAGTAGCGTATCGGCCATAGCTGCTTGCTTGACCGCCTCTTTGTGCTGATCCAGCGTATGCATGCCGGTGGCGAAGTCCACGATGGTGACAATGCCGTCGAGCCGATACTTTGGTGCGATCTTCGGGTGCGTCATCAATGTGTGGATGATCGGTGCCGGATCGGCCAGGCCGGTAGTTTCGATCAGCACGCGCTGAAACTGGCGCTGCCCATTGCGCGAGTAACGCCAAGAAATATCCTGTAGTGTTTTGACCAAGTCGCTGCGAATACTGCAGCACACGCAGCCACTGTCCATCTCCATCACCAGGTTTTCCGTGCTGTGGGCGACCAACATGTGGTCAAGCGCCATTTCTCCGAACTCGTTGATGATGACCAATGCATCAGCCAGTTCGGGCTGACGCACCAAGTGGTTCAGAACGGTGGTCTTTCCACTGCCTAAAAAGCCGGTCAATAAAGTGACCGGAATCAGGTTGACTGATGATTCGATGGTCACGCGAAGACTCCTTCATGAGCCCGCGCTCGCGCTGGCAAAGCCCATGCGACCGCGTCATGCGGATGCAGACTCTCTAGGTGGCACACATGGACGCTGGGACGGGCGTATTCGCCCAAGGCTGCTTCGATACGGCGCGCGGCATCCTCGACAAACATCAGGTTCTGGCCGTTGAGCGCAGCAAATGCTTGTTCATCAGCGCGCTTCACGGCGGTTTGTACTGGTGTTCCCACAGCTTGCTCGATGCGGTCGATCAGCGCGAGCAGGCCCAGCGACGCGGCCTCTGTGGCCAAGTCAACGGACACGTCAGCTTCGCTGCGCTGGCTGTGAGGCGTCGCCAGCGTGGCGTAGCGATGCAGCCAGGCCGCCACCCGGGCCGGTTCCACAGCGGCCTGTCCGCCAAAGACCTCCAGAAACACTTGTTCGACCTTCTGTCGCGCTAAGGCAGCCGAACAGGGGCAGGTGGAGGAGTAAGCCACCGTCAGTTGAACCCGGCATTGGAACTCGTCGTCCGTCAGCGAGGCATCCAGGCAGGCGGGATAGGGTTTCCACCCAGACAGTCCTTGTGTGACCAAGGCTGGGCGACGCACCAGCAGTTCCAGTTTCAGGCGCAGTCGTGCGCTGCGGGAATCGCAATCGCGGTGGCTATCGATGAAGGACTGCAACAAGCGGCGCAGAACAATCGGTGATAGCGCCTCGCCCTGATCCAGCGCATCCAGCAGTCGGTACAGCCGGGACATGTGAATGCCCTTCACGTGCGGTGCGGGCAGATCGACAAATGCGTCGGCCTTGGCGTGCAGCTCGCGCCGATAGCCAGGCTCGGCCACGGTCACGGGCAGGTCGATGCCCTGCATGCCCACCCATGCCAGCGGGCTCAGACGGGGTGCGATATCGGTTAGTGAAACGTCGGGAAGTGCTGCATTCATGCTCGAAATCCATTAAGGGCCATCCCCTCGCGGTTTAGAGCATGGGAAAGCGTGTTAGCCTCAAAGGCTGTTTATGTGCGACATTCCGTCGAGTTGGCCAGAATTCGATGCTGTCGCTGATGGCACCGTTGGTCGGCCTGTGCCAGTCGCAGTTTTAGGCGGCGATGCACACGCTCCCAATCGCTGCGCTGCGGCGCAGTCTGTGGCAGTGCGGCTAAAGCAAATTCAATGACTGCTTCGACAGCTTTAGCGTCTTCAACACTCAATCTGGGCATCAAGAACTCCTTGCCAACACCAAGGACTGGTGACGGCGGTCTGGCACACCTTGTTCGAGCGTCCTGAGGAATCTTGCGTCAGCCAGCACCCAAGGTTCATCGCGATACCGCAGGTAGAGGTCGAGCACAGGTTGAATGACCTCTAGTCGTGGGGCATCACCGGTGTATGGGCGATTTAACACAACCGAAAAGTACCCATCGCGCCGCCACGGATTCCCGCTCGGTCCAGCGGTCAGGAACCAAATGGTGTAATTGAGTCCCTGGCCTTGGCAAGATATGGGCTCCGCAGAAAACATAACACGGTGAACCGCACCTAGCGCCAAGTGGCAATGGTGGTCGCGCAGCCCCCCGATCTGCCAGGAAACATGCCCTTTTTCTTCATATCGATGGACTCCATCAATCTTCTCGGTTTGAAATTCGACGAGGGTGCGCTCCCGGTAAATCACAAGACTAGCTTCGCGCAAAGCAAGCGCATCGCCTAGCAGCGGCAGGCACGGTGGGTCTATCGTTTCCAAATGTGTCGTATGACTATTGGCCGGCATCAGCGCTTGGAGAAGTTCGCTCCAGTCTGCATTGGGCAGCCCTGCAATCTCACGCATCAGGTTAAGTATGTGCACCCCCTGCGTGCTCTTCCGGACATCCGTGTCAATTTCAATTTCGACCAACCCAGGCGCTCTTTTGACGTGCAAGCGCATACGCTCAAAGAAGAGATGAACAACGGTTTCATCAAGATGATCGCCTTTGTACGGGCAGTCAGGCATTAGCGAGAGCGTCCAGCGGTCAGTAGGAGCTCCGCCCGGTCCAATCGTGAGCATGCGTACTTCAAGCGAGGGTTTGAACGCCAAGCAGACGCTGGGTGCGATGGCATAGCCGACCTTGTGTACGCGCCCCAAATCAACGTGGAGATGGTGTGGCCCGTCGTCCAGCCGGATCTCTCGTACCCCCGCAAAACATCCGTGGTATCGAGCGGGGAGAAGTCGAGCACGACCGGACGGAATAATTTCACTCACGGCTCCATCTGACCATCGGCCACAAGCAATTGTCGTATTCGGATCTTCTATCCAGTCCGCAATCACGTCATGGAAAAATGCGGTGTCTTCCATGAGCTTTGCGCTGACATCCGATGCAATATGGGGCGGTGACTCTATGGTCGAACTACTTGGTAACTCCTGCATACCTTCATATCTCCGCAGAGTCGGTGAAAGCAACATTGGCTCCCACAACACAATCCGTCAGTCCTCTGACCAATATCTCCTTGGGTAAGTCGCGGCCTATAAAAACGAGCTTGCTCGCGCGCGTCTCTCCCAACTTCCAGCGCGCTCCGAGTTCACTGCCCATCAGCATGTGCACCCCTTGAAATACGACGCGCTGGTCAACGTTCTGAATGTGGAGAATGCCCTTGTAGCGCATCAACTGCGGCCCATAGATCTGAACCATGGCGCCCAGAAATGTTTCGATACGCTCCAAGTCCAGTGGGCGTTCTTCACGAAAAACAAACGAAGCGACGTCATCGTCGTGCTCGTGCTCCACATCGGTTAGGAAATCAGGCTCTATGTCGAGAATGGCGTTTAGATTGAAGCCACGAATATCCAGAATGTCATCGATGGAGGCTTCCCCGTGGCGTGCCTCGCCGACTCTGGCGCGTGGATTCATCCGCACCAATCGCTCGCGTAGTTGCGCTATCTCGTCGGCTTGAGCCAAGTCAGTCTTGGTGATCAGGATGCGATCGGCGAAGCCCACCTGCTCCTGCGCCTCGTGATGTTCGTCGAGTTGCTGCGATGCGTGCTTGGCATCAACCATGGTCACGATGGCGTCCAGCAAGTAATGCTGCCCGATGTCTTCATCAACGAAGAAGGTTTGCGCCACTGGTGCCGGGTCCGCCAGGCCGGTAGTCTCAATAATCACGCGGTCGAAATGCAGCCGACCGATCTGCCTCTTCTCGTGCAGTTCACCCAGAATACGCACTAGATCGCCGCGCACGGTGCAGCAGATACAACCGTTGTTCATCTCAACGATCTGCTCGTCGTCGTTTTGAACCAACAGTTCATTGTCGACGCCCGCTTCTCCAAATTCATTCTCGATCACCGCTATGCGGTGACCGTGATGCTCTTTCAGAATACGATTCAAAAGTGTTGTCTTGCCGCTTCCGAGGAAGCCGGTGAGGATCGTGACAGGAATGAGGCTCATGCTGTAGCCTCCCTCTGCAGCCAGTTGGAAAATGGCGTGTGCCATGTGGCCCATACCTCTGGACCTTCTGCCATCTCGATGTTTGTCAACAGGCAGGCATCGAATCGTGCTCGCAGTGCAACCTCATCCATGTCCATGCCAATCAGCACGATTTCTTGTCGTGCATCACCCACACGTTCATCCCATTTCTGCTGAATGCGCGTGACTGCCTCCGGGTCGTCTGGCCACTCCTCCTTGGGCATTGCTGCCCACCAGTAACCCACGGGCTCGTGTCGGGCCACGGCCCCCGCTTGTGACCAAGATCCAGCCAGCGTGGGGTGGCTGGCCAGCCAAAAGTAGCCCTTGGAGCGAACTACTCCAGGCCACTCGCTATCGACCCAGTCCTTGAAACGTTGGGGATGAAAGGGGCGGCGTGCACGGTAGACGAAGCTGCTGATACCGTACTCCTCGGTTTCCGGTACGTGCTCACCGCGCATTTCCTTGAGCCAGCCAGGTGCCTGAGATGCCTGTTCGAAGTCGAACAAGCCGGTACCCAACACCTTATCCAGAGGCACTTTTCCAAAAGAAGCAGTCTCAATCCGCACTCGAGGGTTAAGGCTACGCAAGATGCTCATCAACCTGTCGCGCTGCGCTTCGGTGATCAGATCCAGCTTATTGAGCACGATCACATCGCAGAATTCGACCTGCTCAATAAGCAGATCGACCACGGTGCGTTGGTCTTCTTCACCGAGCGACTCTCCACGCTCTTGCAGGCTGTCTTGGGAGCTGTAATCACGCAGAAAATTGAAGGCATCGACCACGGTCACCATGGTGTCCAGCTGGGCGACATGGTTCAGGCTACGACCATCTTCACCTTCAAAGGTGAAGGTTTCCGCCACCGGCAGGGGTTCCGAAATGCCCGTGGATTCAATCACCAGATAGTCAAAGCGTCCTTCCTTGGCCAGGCGCTCCACCTCTAGCAACAGGTCTTCGCGCAGGGTGCAGCAGATGCAGCCATTGCTCATTTCGACGAGCTTTTCCTCGGTGCGCGACAGCTCTGCGCCACCTTCGCGCACCAGTTCTGCGTCGATGTTGACTTCAGACATGTCGTTCACGATGACTGCAACACGCCGCCCCTCCCGGTTGTTCAGGATGTGATTGAGCAGCGTGGTCTTGCCTGCCCCCAGAAACCCAGACAGAACAGTGACGGGTAAGCGGCTTGTCGTTGAGTGCATGCGTTCCAATCTCCTTTATTGCTAATGATATGGTATTCGCATTAGTAAATCGGCACAATACCACCTACGCAAGAGGAGCTCTTGAAGGGCGAAAACTTTGGATTGCTATGGAACGAAAAACTCGACAGCATCAAGCCGTCTACGACGTGATCGTTGGCGCTCATCGTCCGTTGCTAGCCCATGAGGTCTTGGCTCTGGCTACGGAGGTGGCGCCTCGGCTATCTCTGGCGACGGTTTACCGAAATATCAAAACGCTGCAAGACGAAGGCAGCATCAGGGCGGTGGTGCTGCCGGGGCAGAATCCACGCTATGAGCTAGCCAGTCGCTCTCACCATCATCATTTCCAGTGTCGTCAGTGCGAACGGGTTTTTGATCTAGAGGCTTGCCCGGGTAATCTAGACCGCCTAGCGCCGGCCGGCTTTATGGTCGAAGATCACGAACTCATCTTGTATGGGAGGTGCGACGACTGCTCCGCCGACCGAGTGCCATCGCCTGCCTGAGTCATTCTGTCTTTCGAAAGAACAACCGCCTGTGGGCCCAGCGCGAGCGGCTGGCCTACATCGACTTCCGGCTCTATTTCTTCGGTGAGATCGGTCGCCCTGATTTGATAGAGCGCTTCGGTATGGCTCCGGCAGGGGCGACACGCGACTTGGCGCTGAACCGGGAAATCGCGCCGCAGAACATCACCTTTGACGGTAGCAACAAGATCTACCGGATCAGGCAGGCGTTCTACCCTCTGTTCGACCACGCATCGCAGCGCGTGCTGTCGGCGCTGGCTCTGGGCTTCGGCGATGGCGTGAACGGCACAACGCAGCCGCTGTTGCCCTGCGAGTCGCCCACTGCCTTGAGCAACCCCAAGATGGTTGTGCTGGCCCCGGTCTGCCGGGCGATCCATGCCAAGCGGCCAAGCACTTCCGCGCGGTTCAGGAT
>JBEAUN010000252.1:0-5607 GCA_041161415.1 Pseudomonadota bacterium
GGTAATCCACCAAGCTCATTTCAAGTGCGGCGGCTACTTCGGCTTCGATCGGCGTTCGACCGGCAGATTGTTCAAGCGCACGAATGGTCGATTCGATGCGTCGCATATCGCGGCGCAGCGCCCGCGGCATCCAGTCATTCTCCCGCAAGCCATCGAGCATGGCGCCGCGAATGCGCTGCGTGGCGTAGGTTTCAAACTGCGCGCCCATGCCCTCTTCAAATCGGCTGAGCGAATCAATCAAGCCCACCATGCCGTTTTGAATAACATCATCGATCTGCACACTGGCAGGCAGGCGCGCCATCAACTGATAGGCAAGCCGGCGCACCATGGGCGCATATTTTTCCACCACCGGAGAAAGATCGGCCCCGCAAAACGAGGCTCTATCGCGATCACTACGGGCACTGCCGGGCGTTGCTGCGACAAGATTTTCCAACTTCGGCTCCTGGATAAAACAGGTTGCGGAATAACTTCGAATGGGTATGACATTCGCGTAACTGGCTGGGTTTTTGCGCCGCAGCAAATTTGCGAGTCGGTCCCATTCTGGATTCACGCACCGCTTACCGGTATCCGACAAATTCGGAAAATCATGTGGGAAAAAAGGGCGTTCGCTTGTAGGAATTTTTCTGTCAGGGAAAACCCTTGGTCTCGGGGCGCCGCCCTAAAGCGCCCCATGTAAATATGACAAACGAATCCCCGGGCCTGGCCGACCTGCCCTGCAGACAGAACCGGGGTGCGGGCGAATCAGTTCATCCCGCCGGATGAGAAATTCTCAAAGCGCGTGTTCTCGCCCAAGAAGGTGAGCCGGGTGGTGCCGATCGGGCCGTTACGCTGCTTGGCGACGATGATCTCCGCCGTGCCCTTATCGGGTGAATCCGGGTTGTACACCTCATCGCGATAGATGAACATGATCACGTCGGCGTCTTGCTCGATGGCGCCGGATTCGCGAAGGTCTGACATCACCGGGCGCTTATTGGGCCGCTGCTCCACATTGCGCGAGAGCTGCGAGAGCGCGATCACCGGCACGCTCAATTCCTTGGCGAGCGCCTTCACCGCACGAGAGATTTCCGAGATTTCAGTGGCGCGGTTTTCACCCTCGCGCACCGCCGACATGAGCTGCAGGTAGTCGATCACGATCAAGCCTAACTTGCCGTACTGGCGATACAGCCGCCGCGCCCGGGCGCGCACTTCGGAGGAATTGAGCGCCGGTGTCTCATCAATATGAATCGGCGCTTCATGCAGCCGCCCAAGCGCATAGGTGAGCCGCTGCCACTCGTCATCATTGAGCTTGCCGGTTCGTAGCCGATGGGCATCGAGCCGCCCGACTGAGCACAAGAAACGCATCGCCAGCTGCGTGCCCGGCATTTCCATGGAGAAAATCGCCACCGGCAGCCCGGCTTCCAGCGCCACGTTTTCTGCAATATTGAGCGAGAACGCGGTCTTCCCCATCGAGGGCCGCCCGGCAACGATGAGAAGATCGCCCGGCTGCATGCCGGAGAGCTGGCGGTCGAGATCGACATAGCCGCTTGGCACGCCGGTGATCTCCGAGCCGCTATCGCGGTCATAGAGCTCCTGAATGCGATCAACCACCTGCGAGAGAAGCGGCTGAATCGCCACAAAGCCGGTGGCTTGTTTCGCCCCGGCCTCGGCGATCTCGAACACCTTGGCTTCGGCTTCATCAAGAATCTGCTTGGCATCGCGCCCCGCGGGGTTGAGCGCAGACCCGGCGATCGCATCGCCCACCGACACCAGCTGCCGCAAAATCGAGCGCTCGCGCACAATCTCGGCATAGCGGCGGATGTTGGCTGCAGAGGGCGTGTTGTTGGCAATCTCGCCCAGATAAGGCAAGCCTCCGCTCGCCTCGGCTTCGCCGCTTTTATCCAGCGACTCATTCACCGTGATCACATCGGCCGGCTTGGCCTGCTCAATGAGCCGCGCGGTGTGGCGAAAAATGCGGCGATGATCATCGCGATAAAAATCCATCTCCGAGACCACATCAGCGATGCGATCCCACGCGGAGTTATCGAGCAGCAAGCCGCCCAGCAAGGATTGCTCCGCCTCGATAGAGTGAGGCGGCAACTTAAGGTGCGCCAAGGCTGGATCAGGTGCGGCGATGCGGTTCTGGGACATGGATTGGGTCGCGAGTGGGTGATGACGGGAGGCCAGATTCTAGCCCGAATATGGTGTCGCGGCATGACCGGCCAGAGCCTGGGCAGGCGGCTTTCGCCGGGTCATTCAGAACTGCAGATTGGGGTCGATCGAATCACCGATCTCCACAAGAGCGGCGTTGGCATGCGCCGGTGTGGGCACTCCAAATTTGGCGAGCAGCCTGGCCACCATGGGGTGAGCGCAGGAGAGGGCTCGTTTTGCGGGGGTCAAGCCTTCGCGGTCACGCATGGCAACCGCAGCGGGCGCAGCATGGGCGAGGATCTGCACACGCGTCAAAGCGCCCGCCTCGGCTGCAAGATGCAAAGGGGTCTCGCCTTGGCGATTAACTGCCAACGGATTGGCGCCCGCGTGCAACAAGATCACCAGGGTGTCAGGCTCATCGATCCGGGCGGCGCGATGAAGTGGGGTATCGCCCGCGCGGTTGGGTCGATTCACGTTGGCCCCGAGCGATAACAAGGTGCGTAGCGATTCAAGGTGTGCAACCTCAATAGCATGTTCCAACGCCACCATGCCGCGGCCATCTGCGTGGGCCAAGTCAGCGCCAAGCTTCTTGAGCTCACGAATGCACTCGGTCGCGCCCTGACGGGCTGCAAGCGTGAGTGGCGTGAGGCCATCGGGCCCGGCGAGATTGGGGTTGGCGCCCGCCTGGACCAAGGGGCGCAATACCGCTTTTTTTGCATGGCTCACTGCAAAACACAGCGGCGTCGTTTCGCGTTCGCCCCCCCCGTCCGGGCTTGCACCTGCTTCATGGAGCGGCGCAATTTTGTCAGCTCGCCCGGCGCGGATGGCAGCAAAAAACGCATGCTGCAGGCACGCCTCGACGCCACCTGGCCAGCGCGCCGCATCAGCGAGCAAGCCAAAGCGCTCTGCAAGGCTGATTCCGCCAATCACTGCGGCAGGCTCCTTGCCAAGGAAAATGAGCTCGTCCAGCCAGGGTAGCCCGGTGGTTTCCTCCAATATTGAGGATTGCAGCATCCCCGCCTTGATGAGTGTAAGCGCCCCGAAAAAGGCCTGGCGATTTTCGCCGCCCCAGATCACGTACGCCAAGGCACTCTTGAGCGTGTGGCGGCTGATTTCATCAAGCAGCGCCTCTATCGACTGCGCCTCATGCGAGTCGTCAGCAAACTTTAAAGACTCGAACCTTGAGAGCGGCAATCCCGCTTCGCGCAAGGCAGAAGCGTAATCACGCCTCGCCGCGACCGGCTCAGGGATTTCAGCAAACACCAGCAGAGGCAACCAATTTTCAATCACACCAACACCCGCCACAACCGCCCTACTGGGTATTTTTAAGTGCATAAACCGCCGGCAGATTACGCCAGGCGCCGTCGATATCCATGCCATAACCGAACACAAAACGATCCGGCAGGCTCACACCGACAAAATCCGCTGCGATCGGCTTGGGCTTGGCGATTTTTTTGTCCGCGAAGACCGCACAATGGCATTCAAGTGCACCCGCCGCCATGATGTGCTCGCGGATCGCCTGCAAGGTGATGCCCTCATCGAGAATGTCATCGACTATCAGCACCACACGCCCGGAGATATCTTGTCTCGGCGTGGTGATCCAGCGCAGTTGCCCACCGGATGTCCCCGCGCCATAACGCGAGACATGCAGGTAATCAAAGTCCAGCGGAAAATCGAGCAAGGGCAAGAGATTGCCGGTGAACACCACCGCCCCGCCCATCACGCTCAACACCAGCGGGTGCCGATCTGCGAGGCGATTGCGGATCTCATGCGCCACGCGGGCGACACTTTTCGCCACCTCGTCAGGCGGCACGATCAAATCCGCCTCGGCCAACACGCGCGCAGCTTGCTCGGCGGTCAGCATGATGCACCTACCTTGCAGTAAGTGTCTTCCAGATATTGAGAAAACGCCGCCCCCACTTCCGGATGCTTGCGCCCCAAGGCAATTGTCGCCTGCAGATACCCGAGCTTCGAGCCGCAGTCATAGCGCGTGCCGCGGAAGGCGTAAGACATCACCGCCTCTTCATTAAGCAACGAGGCAATGCCATCGGTGAGCTGAATCTCGCCGCCGGCGCCCGGCTTCACGCGGCGCAGGTGATCGAAGATGGAGGGCGTGAGCAGATAGCGTCCCACCACCGCCTGCGTGCTGGGGGCATCCGCCGGGGCGGGTTTTTCGACGATGCCGCTGATGCGGGCCACCTCACCATTCTCACCTTCTTTGAGGCTCACGATGCCATATTGGCGAGTTTCTTCGCGTGGCACATTCATGGTGCCCAGCACCGAGCAACGGTGGTAGTTGAACACCGACACCATCTGGCTCATCACCGACGGCTCGCCATCAATCAAGTCATCGGCCAGCAACACCGCGAAGGGCTCATCGTTGATCACAGGCGCGGCGCACAGCACCGCGTGGCCCAGCCCCAACGCCTCGGGCTGGCGGATATAAATGCAGTTGATATTGCGCGGGATGGTTTCGCGCACCAGTTTCAAAAGCTCGGCCTTGCCGCGGGCTTCCAGCTCGGCTTCGATTTCATAGGCTTTGTCAAAGTGATCTTCAATCGCCCGCTTGGTGCGGCCGGTGATGAAGATCATGTCGGTGATGCCAGCGGCGACGGCTTCTTCCACAGCGTATTGAATGAGCGGTTTATCCACCACCGGCATCATTTCCTTGGGGCTCGCCTTGGTGGCGGGCAGAAAGCGGCTGCCCAAGCCCGCCACTGGAAACACTGCTTTGGTCACACGTTTCATCTGCATTCCCCGTCGTTAATTCAATCCACCCAGCATCACACGCAAGCCCTCCTCATCGAGCACCGGCACACCCAACTCTTCGGCTTTGGCAAGCTTTGAGCCGGCCTCCGCGCCTGCCACCACATAATCGGTTTTCTTTGAGACCGAGCCGCTCACCTTGCCGCCTTGCGCCTCGATCAAGGCTTCGGCTTCATCGCGGCTCAAGGTCGGCAAGGTGCCGGTGAGCACGAACACCTTGCCAAGCAGCGCACCGCTCAAGGTCGCCTCGCCCTCGCCTTCCTCAAACCGCACGCCGGCGGCGCGGAGTTGTTCCACCACCTCGCGATTGTGTGGCTCGGCAAAAAACTGCGCGATGCTACGCGCCACCACCGGGCCGACATCCGGCACTGTCATGAGGCGCGTTTCATCCGCAGCCATCAAGGCATCGAGGTTACCAAAATGCCGCGCTAAATCCTTGGCGGTGGCTTCCCCCACATTGCGAATCCCCAGCGCGAAAATGAATCGCGCAAGCGTCGTGTCACGGCTTTTGTCGATGGCGGCAAAAAGATTGGCGGCAGATTTATCCGCCATGCGCGATAAGCTCGCCAAGGCCGCCACACCCAGCTTATAAAGATCGGCGGGCGTTTTGACCACGCTCGCCTCCACCAACTGATCGACGAGTTTATCGCCCAGACCCTCGATATCCATCGCCCGGCGCGAAGCAAAGTGCAGCAAGGCCTGCTTGCGCTGGGC
>JBEAUN010000260.1:0-5154 GCA_041161415.1 Pseudomonadota bacterium
CCTCGGGAATCACATCACCGGCGCGACGCACGATCACGGTGTCGCCCAAGCGCACATCCTTGCGGCGAATTTCGTCTTCGTTGTGCAGCGTGGCGTTGGTCACTGTCACCCCGCCCACGAACACCGGCTTCAAACGCGCCACCGGCGTGATCGCGCCGGTGCGGCCCACCTGCACATCGATATCGATCAGCTCAGTGAGCGCTTCTTCAGCAGGAAATTTATGCGCGATGGCAAAGCGCGGGGCGCGCGAGACAAAGCCCAGCGCCGCCTGCGCGGCAAAGGCATTGACCTTGTACACCACGCCATCGATTTCATAGGGCAATGCCGCGCGCTTCTCACCGATGCGCCGATAAAACGCCAGTAGGCCCGTCGCCCCCCTCACCACAGCGCGGTCAGGGGACACCGGAAACCCCCAGCTCATCAGGGCATCCATGAGTGCCGCATGGGTCGTCAGGTGCGGCAAGGCCTCGGGCGAGGCGACGCCATAGGCAAAGAACCGGAGCGGTCGCTGCGCGGTGATGCGCGAATCCAGCTGACGCAGGCTGCCGGCGGCAGCATTGCGCGGATTGGCAAATTCTTTTTCGCCGGCGTCGCGCTGACGCGCATTGAGCCGCGCGAAATCGCGTTTGTACATCAACACTTCGCCACGAACCTCAAGCTCCTGCGGCGCCCCTGGCGGCAGAAGGAGCGGAATGGCGCGCACGGTGCGCAGATTTTCGGTGACATCCTCGCCGGTGTAGCCATCGCCCCTCGTCGCACCCACTTCCAGCCGCCCGGCCTTGTAACGCAGGGTAATGGCCAGCCCATCAAACTTCGGCTCGACAGCGTAATCGACGCTTTCACACTTCAGCCCCTCACGGCAACGACGGTCGAAATTTTCTGCGTCTTCATCGGTGAAGGCGTTGCCCAGCGAGAGCATGGGCGCGCCGTGGGTCAACTGGCCGAAATCCTGAAGGGGCGCTGCACCCACCCGCTGTGTCGGCGATTCCGCTGTCACCAGCTCAGGCCATGCTTCCTCCAGCCCGACCAGCTCACGAAACAGGCGGTCATACTCGGCGTCTGGAATGGTGGGCGCATCGAGCACGTAGTAAGCGTAATTGTGACGCTCGATCTCGGTACGCAATACGCGCACCCGATCAAGAACTTCAGCCGATGCGATCAAGGATCCCTCTTGGATGGAAAAATGGTGCGTTCTCATATGGCAACCGGGGCTATCGATACCCGCGCAGGCTCACACTGCGTGGGCTAGCAGGCGGCCAAGCCTATCGGATAACGACATTGGCATACTGTCCTTTTCGAAATTTCAGCGGCGAGTGCGCCGTTCCGGGGAGCCATTCGATCTTCCTGCTGCGCTCGTTATCCTTAAAGCCAAACTGGCCGTCGCTCACCCGCTGGTAGAGAACGAACCGCCCCGAATTGTCTGTCAGGGTTCTGAGTTTCGCGTTCTCTTGAAAACTGAACCCCGCCTCGAAGGTTTCATCGAGGGAAGCCTCGGGGCCATAGCGCACCAACACCAAACCATTTTTTTCGGCTGGTGGGCGGCGACCCGACAGCAACAATACGTAGCCCCCACGCGGGACCCACAATGACAAAATCAAACGACCATCAAGAAGCGTATCACTCAACAAAAAGTCGGTTTCCCCGACACGGATCCCATCGCTGAACGTTTCCGTTCCCTCGACGGTAACGAATTCCCCGAAAACAGTTTCCCCCGAAGCCACGAGGTGAAGCTTGTCACCGTCGCTCCTGACCGTAGCAGCCGAGTAGTGATTCACTCTGACGGGATAATTTTTGGTGATCTCCTTCTTTTCGGGATCGATAACGGGCTCGTCGCAACCATCCGAGGTCATCAAATCGGACCAGGCCTCGTTCACAGAAAAACGACCTTCACCGCCGGGCAAGGCCAAAAACACCTTGCGCGTGCAGCCCGATACACAGCGCATGGAGCTAGGCCAAATCTCTACATCGGCCACGAGATCTTTAATGCCGTCGAAATTGACATCCTTGTAATCGATTGCTGGGATATCCGGCAACGATTCTGACTCGCCCACCACCCACACCTCTCCCGAGGTTTTATTCCGGATCAGAATGCGCCCTCCGTCGGGATCATCGAGTTCGGTGGGCTCCATGCCTTCTTGTTCGGCGACTGGCAGGTGGTCACCTTGCGACTTTCGACGTTCAACAAGCGCCACAAGCGCATCAGAGAGGTCTTTCGAGACCCGTTTCGCCCGCGCCCCTTCGATCAGGTACCGGGCCTCAAGACGCCGACAGCAGCCCTCTTGTTCGTACACCACAATGTGCTTTGCCTGCGCATCCAGCTCATAAGCGGGACAGCGCCCCGACGACAGAGATTCAGCTAGCACATGCGAAAGTCCATCGTGCTCTTCGAAAGAGGTGCTTCCGGCTGCTTTTGCAAGGAACACGTCGTAGTAAGCACTCGCACACGTGGCACCGGGCGCGTCTTTAACGGGCCAGATCACCACGAGATCATTCAACCCGTCGAAATTGATATCACGGTAATCAAACCGGGGCATGCCGCTCGCGAAATGTTTATCTACCCCAATCACAACCTCGCCAGAGCGTTTATCGACCACCTCCAGCCGGGCCGGAGCACCTGCGAGCCTTGCCTCGAGCACCTCAGAGATTTCAACCCTTGCCACCTGCTGCGCGCAGGCGAGCGTCGAAACAAGCCAAAGCCCCCCCCCCAGCAAGCGACATCTCGTAAGCGAAAAGAATGCGCGCCACATCCGACAAGCTCCTCACGGGGGTTTGAATACTGCAACCCATGAATCCTCAAAACCGAATCAAAGGAGGATTCAGGAAAACACTCGCAACGCCACCGCGCTACCAGGCGGGATCTCCCGATCAGTCATTTGTTTTTGGAACTTGCCGATCTGATCGCGAATCAGGCTCAAGGCGCCTTCTGCCAGCGGCGCTTGATTGTCATCGACCAGACGACCTTTGAGGGCCTCGGCCAGCTGGCGTGCGAGCAGCAGCATACGCTCAAAAGCCTGTTTGCCATGCGCTGCGCGCGGCACATCCAGCATGAGCGTCAAGCCGCGCGTTTGCATGCTGCGAAGACTTTCGGCTGAAAACGGTGTGGCTTCCAGACTCGCCAAACCAAAGAGCTCGCTGCCATCCTCGTCGAACGCGCGATACACGCCATCGGCCCCGAGCTTCATGCCAGCGGCTTCCGCCAAGCCGCGAATCTTGGTGCCTGGGAACGGGTGCTCATGAGCCAGCACATTCACACCGATCAACACATCGACGCTCGCGCAAAAACGATCGAGCTCAGAGGCTTGGTGCGCCACCATGCGCGAATCAGGCAACACCACCGGGCAGTCGATTGTCTCGGCAAATTTGCGCGCGCCGTCGAGAAAGCGATCCAGGATTTCATCAGACACGGCCCCTGCCCGGCTGGCAAGCTGCACCGAGGCCACCACTTTGCTGTACTGACCTTGACTGCCCGCCACCAGCGCACGCCAGGAATTCGACCCAACCGGCAAACCAAACCAGCGCAGGCCTGGCACGGGCTGCGGCCAGTGCTGTGCATAAGCGGAAAGCACATCGCCGGCGCTTACCGGGGAATCCGGCTCAAAACGCAGCACGCAATCGACATGCTCGTTGACCTCCTGCGGCAAACGTGGCGCCACGTTTGCCGCAGACGCTTTGGCAGGCTCCGCAGACGCAGCAGGTTCGGCGCTAATAGGCTCTGCCAGCGTCTCCACTGCCGGGTCATTGGGCGCAACTGTTTCGCCCATGGCGGAGCGCAACACCGTCGGATTCAAAGTGGCGCGACCCACACTGGGGGCGTCTGCCTCTTCCCAACGTGAAGGCTGCGGCACGGCCAAGCGTTCGGCCACAGGCTCGATGCGCTCCTGGCCCACTCGGGCAATCACGGGCTCCACTTCGCTGGATTTATTGGCATTGCTGTCATCGAGCAAGACATCGCGATGCTCGGCGCCGAAAACATTTTCCGCGTGTCGCCTCGCGCGCGATTCCTGCCACTTGCTGTAGCCATACAACCCAATCAAACCCAATAACCCTAACGTGATCAGACTGAATTGAAGTTTATCCATAGGGATGCAAGGTCCTCAGATGAGAGCGGCAATGCGGAACAATGCCGAATTGAATGTTAAGCGCCGGCGCGAAAACAAAGCGGGCGGAACGACTCATGCCGCCACCTCGTCGCGCAATTTGAGTGCTTCTTCGATATCCACTTCCACCACCCGCGAGCAACCGCGTTCCTGCATGGTGACGCCCACCAGCTGATGGGCCATTTCCATGGTGATCTTGTTGTGGCTGATGTAGATGAATTGCGTCTGCGCCGACATGCGCTTCACCATGTGGCAGAAACGCTCGGTGTTGCTGTCATCAAGCGGCGCGTCGACTTCATCGAGCATGCAAAATGGCGCCGGATTGAGCTGGAACATGGAAAACACCAGCGCGATCGCGGTGAGTGCTTTCTCGCCACCGGAGAGTAATTGAATGGACGCGTTTTTCTTGCCGGGCGGCTGGGCGATCACCTGAATGCCCGCATCGAGAATCTCTTCGCCGGTCATCACCAAGCGCGCCTGACCACCCCCGAAAAGCTGCGGGAAGAGCGTGCCGAAATGGGTGTTCACCGTCTCGAAAGTTTGTACCAACTGCTCGCGCGTTTCGCGGTCGATGCGGCGGATGGCGTCTTCGAGAGTGTTGATTGCGGTGGTGAGGTCTTCAGATTGTGAATCGAGATAACCCTTGCGCTCGCGTGCGCTGGTGAGCTCATCGAGCGCCGCCAGATTGACGGCGCCCAGATCGGCGATCTCGCGCGTCAGACGATTGATGTCGCGGGTGAGCGAGCCTTCCTTGACCTCGACAGGCATGCGTGCTGCCACCGCAACTTCATCGGCCGCGGCGTCAATTAGACGCTGCTGATACTGCACTTCATTGAGCCGCGCCGCCTGTTCTTTCAAACGCAGATCATTGATGCTCTCGCGCAGCGGGTTCAGGACATGTTCTGTTTTCAAGCGCAGCTCATCGAGCTCGCGCAGCCGCCCGGCGGCCCCCTCCAGCGCATCGCGCCGGCTGGTGAGCTGCGCCTCGCGCCCGCTGCGAATCTCAAGCGCAGACTGCAGCTCCGCTTCTACCCGATCTTCATTGAGCGCATCACGC
>JBEAUN010000279.1:0-2627 GCA_041161415.1 Pseudomonadota bacterium
ATATTCCTCTGCCCGCCCAAGACGCTTGGGAAATGGGACTGCGGCGCCTAAGGATTCGCGCACCTCTTGTGGCATCGCCGCGAGCATCGGCGTCTCAAACACACCGGGCGCAATCGCCATCACACGAATGCCGTGCCGCGAAAGCTCACGAGCCAAGGGCAAGGTCATGCCCGCCACGCCGGCTTTGGAGGCACTATACGCCGCCTGCCCCACCTGCCCTTCAAACGCGGCAACGGAGGCCGTGTTGATGATCACGCCTCGCTCGCCATCGGCTTCCTCGGCATTGCGGCTCATGGCAAGCGAGGCCAGGCGGATCATATTGAAGGTGCCCACGAGATTCACCCGCAGCACACGCTCGAAGGTCTCCAGCGAATGCACGCCCGCCCGCGCCAACACCTTTTCCGCCGGTGCAATGCCCGCGCAATTGATGAGCCCATGCACCGCGCCGAAGCTCTCAAGCGTGGCATTCACCACCGCTTGGGCCGCCGCGTCATCGGCCACATCCGCCATCACGGCACGCGCTTGTATCCCCAGCTGCGCTGCGCGGGTTTCAACATCGAGGTGCACATCGGCCAACACCACCTTGCCACCCGCCGCAACGAGGGTTTTCGCACACGCCGCTCCCAAACCGGAAGCGGCCCCGGTGATGATGAACACATGATCCGCAATCTGCATTGGCGCCTCCTGTGGTGTGAGCCCCTCTGCAGACTTTAAGCCTCTAAGACACCCGGCTCGCCTTCGCGCCCAATGCCTGCAGTTTCTCGCTCAGCATCTCATACCCGCGGTCAAGGTGGTAGATCCGATCTACCAGCGTTTGACCCTCAGCCGCCAGCCCGGCCACGATCAGGCTGGCCGAGGCACGAAGATCCGTGGCCATGACGGTGGCGCCATTTAATTTTTCCACGCCGCGCACCACCGCGGTATTGCCATCGATGCGGATATCCGCCCCCAATCGCGCAAGCTCGGTGGCATGCATGAAGCGATTTTCAAAAATCGTCTCGCGAATGATGGCGGTGCCTTCGGCCACAGCGTTGATCGCCATGAATTGCGCCTGCATGTCGGTGGGAAATGCAGGGTATGGCGCAGTACGAATGCTCACTGCGGTGAGCCGCGCCGGGGCCTTGATGCTGATGGCATCACGGGTGGAGGCAATGTCGCAGCCGGCATCCATCAGCTTGTCGATCACGGCATCGAGATAAGCCCCCGAAGTGCGGGTGAGCCGCACCTCCCCCCCCGTTGCCGCCGCGGCACACAGCCACGTTCCTGTTTCAATACGGTCCGGCATGATGCTGTGGGTCGCGCCATGCAAGGCGGCCACGCCGCGGATGCGAATCACATCGGTGCCCGCACCGGAAATCTGCGCGCCCATCGCAATCAGGCAATTGGCCAGATCCACCACCTCAGGCTCACGGGCGGCGTTTTCGATCACCGTCTCGCCTTCAGCCAAAGTGGCAGCCATCATGAGGTTTTCGGTGCCGGTCACTGTCACCATGTCGGTGAAAAGGCGCGCACCGTGGAGCCGCCCTGATTGTGCGGCGATATACCCTTGCTCAACATGAATCTCGGCGCCCATCGCAGTGAGCCCCTTGATGTGCTGATCCACCGGCCGCGCGCCAATCGCGCACCCACCCGGCAAGGACACCCGCGCTTGGCCACAACGCGCCAAGAGCGGGCCCAGCACCAGGATGGACGCGCGCATGGTCTTGACGAGCTCATAAGGCGCCAGCGGATTGTGTAGCTCGCCCGCCTCAAGCGTGACCGTGTGACCTTCCACACTCACTTTCACCCCCATCTGCTCCAGAAGCCGCAGCATGGTGCGAACATCATTGAGCTGAGGCACATTATTAAGCACCACCGGCTCGCGGGTGAGCAGCGCTGCGCACAAGATCGGCAACGCCGCATTCTTCGCGCCCGATATGGCGATCTCGCCATACAGACGCGCACCGCCTTCGATCAACAATTTATCCATGGCTCGCTGCCCATTCTTCCGGTGTGAGGGTGCGCATGGACAGCGCATGAATCTCCTCGCGCATGCGATCGCCCAGCGCAGCATAGACACGCTGATGCCGCGCCACGCGGGATTTGCCGGCGAATTCATGGCTCACGATCAGCGCTTCAAAATGCGCGCCGTCGCCGCTTACTTCAAGCTGCTCGCAAGGCAGTCCTTGGGCAATATACTGCTTAACATCCTCGGGGGTAGGCATGAATCAAGTTCTCAATTTATAGCCGCGCTTCAAGAGCGACAAAGTCAGTGCGCCAAGCACCAGCAGGCAGAAGACAGACACCGCCAAGGCCAACAGGGGCGATGCATCAGACACCCCAAAAAAACCATGACGAAAGCCGTCGATCATATAAAAGATCGGGTTCCAGTGCGACACCCCCTGCCAAAAACCCGGCAGGGAATGAATCGAATAAAACACCCCCGATAAAAACGTGAGCGGCACGATGATGAAATTCTGAAACGCTGCCAGCTGATCGAATTTCTCAGCCCAAATCCCCGCGATCACGCCAAGCGTGCCCAACACCGCGCCACCTAAAAACGCAAACACCAGCACCCAGCCGGGCGCGGCAATCGGCACACGCACAAGAAACACCGTCATCAGAAGCACCGCCGCGCCCGGCTGGGT
>JBEAUN010000283.1:0-3374 GCA_041161415.1 Pseudomonadota bacterium
CCATACACCGCATACCCCGCACACACCTGGCGCGCGCCGGCTTGCAAGAAAGCATCCACCGACACCTCGCCTTGCGCGGCACCCTCAGCCGATTCGGGAAATTGCAGCACCGAAAAAATCGTCCCCACCGAAATATTTACATCGATATTGGACGAGCCATCGAGCGGATCGAACAACAGCAAATATTCACCACGCGGATAACGATGCGGAATCTGATGCGGCAGATCCATTTCCTCCGAGGCCATCGCAGCCAGATGCCCGCCCCACTCATTGGCCTCCAGGAAAATCTCATTGGCGATGACATCGAGCTTTTTCTGCGCTTCGCCCTGGATATTGTCGGTGCCGGCCTCGCCCAGCACGCCAGCCAAGGCGCCCTTGCCCACCGACACCGAAATCGCTTTCACCGCGCGCGCCACCACCTCGATGAGAAGGCGCAAATCTTCTGCGCTGCCTTGGGTCTTGCGCTGGTGTTCAATCAAATAGTGGGTGAGCGTGATGCGTTTCATGGACGGCGGCCTCGGTGAAATGGCAATCAGAAAAGCGCGCATTTTATCTCAGCCAAGCGGCGGTAAAATAGCGTTTCCCTTTTATCGCACGCCACTCATCATGCATGTCATCGTTCTGGGCGCGGGCCTTGCCGGGGTCACGGCCTGTTGGTACCTCCAGCGCGACGGCCATCGAGTCACGCTCGTCGATCGGCAAGCCGGAAGCGGGCTTGAGACGTCATTCGCCAATGGCGGACAATTATCGGTGAGTCACCCCGAGCCTTGGGCCAACCCACACGCCCCGCTGCAGATCTTGCGCTGGCTGGGGCGTGAAGACGCGCCGCTCAAATTCCGTCCCCGCGCCGACCTCGCGCAGTGGCTGTGGGGCTTGGCCTTTCTGCGCGAATGCTTGCCCGGGCGCACCCGCGCCAACACCGAAGCGATCGCGAACCTGGCGCAATACAGCATCACGCAATTACGCAGCCTGCGCGCTGAAACAGGCATCGTGTATGACGCCACCACCCGCGGCATCCTGCATCTTTTTTTCGATCAAAAAGAATTCGCGGAGAGCCAAGCCCGCGCCCAAAAATTGCGCAGCTTCGGCATGCGCGTGGAGCTCTGCCCCGCTGATCGCGCGATCGCCATCGAGCCTGCATTAGCGCGCTGCACCGCCCCGCTCGCCGGCGCGCTCTACGCGCCGGATGATGAATCGGGTGATGCCCATCTTTTCACCGCGCGCCTTTCGGCGCGCTGCCAGCAAGCCGGCGCGCAGATGCGCATGAACACGCAGGTCACGGCGATCAAAATGCAAAACGATCGCATCAGTGGCATTGAGATCGAACACCAAGGCAGCCGCGACACCCTCACCGCCGATGCCTATGTGCTGGCGCTGGGCAGCCACAGCGCGAAGCTCGCACGCCAAGCGGGCTTGCGGCTCATGGTCTACCCGGTGAAGGGCTATTCGGTCACCCTGCCCGCCAATGACAACGCGCCGCAGGTGAGCATCACCGATGAATCGCGGCGTATCGTTTTCTCGCGGCTTGGCAATCGGCTGCGGATTGCCGGCACCGCGGAGCTGAATGGTTATGACATGCAAATAAACCGCGCCCGAGCAGAAGCCATCCTCCACCGCGCCCTGGAAATTTTTCCCGATGCAGGCGCCATCGATGAAGCGCAATTTTGGACAGGCTTACGCCCCGCGGTGCCTTCCAACCGCCCCTACATCGGCCCCACACGCGTGCCCAATCTTTTTCTGAACACTGGCCACGGCACGCTGGGCTGGACACTCGCCTGCGGCGCCTCGCGCGCGTTGGCAGACCTCATCGCGGGGCGTAATCCGCAGGTCATTTTTCCTTTCACGCAGGTTTGATTTCGCGCGTGTGAAATTTCTTTCAAAAAGTGTATTGACAGAGGGAAAGAAGCCTTTATAATGCGCACCACTTCTTGCGGGAGTAGCTCAGTTGGTAGAGCGCAACCTTGCCAAGGTTGAGGTCGCGAGTTCGAGACTCGTCTCCCGCTCCAAGATGCCGGGGGAAAGCTGAAAAAGCTTTCCCCCTTTCAATTTCAAGACTCGCTAAACGCGGGCCTTGCGCCAGTCAAAAGGCGGGGTGGCAGAGTGGTTATGCAGCGGCCTGCAAAGCCGTGGACGCCGGTTCGATTCCGACCCCCGCCTCCAGGTACCTATCTGAGGTTGTCCAGCAACGTCCGACAGCGTTTTTCAACGCATTGCGTTTGCGCGTTTTCATTTTGTAATTCGCCCGGGGATAACCCACATCGTCCCACACAAGCCAACACAAAACCGGGGTAACTTTCCTGGGTAACTTCGGTCACCGAGGACGAGTTACCTATGCCCATCAACCCCAAAGGGTGGCGCCGGCGTTACATCTTCAAGGCCCAGAAAAAGATGCAGTCGCTCGGGGTGTTCCTTGAGGTCAGCCTGAAAGATGCGCGCGAGCGCCGAGATGAAGCCCGTCGCCTGCTGGCCAACGGCATCGACCCGAACAAGAACCGTAAAGCACCCGGCATCAACGATGATGAGCCAACCACGCGCATGCCGGCTCTGCGGTAATGGATGGTTGCAGTCAGATAGCCGCTCAACACCGAGCGGGTCACATCGGTGCTGAAGCCCAAAAACGGAGAGGATTATTCGTGGGGCTTAAGGGATGAGGGAAAACGGCGATCACGTCCAACGTCATCAATCGCGGTCTCGAGGAAATCAACCCGGCCGCGCCGTACTGAGCGCAGACGCGCTGTTGTCGACCTCCATTGCCATCCTTCGGCAAAGACAATTGGATTACCCCCTTGCAAAATCTTTATCGGGTCACGCGGAGTAACACGCCGTCACGCCAACCTGAACCCGAAACAATCAAATAAACATCCACCCCATTACTTGAGTTCGTACCAAACGCCGCGCCCGCTGCCCTGCTGGTTTAAATGGCCGTGCTCAACCAGATTGCGGAAATGTTGCTTCAGCGTGTTTCGGCTCACACCCGTCAATTTGATCGCAGCGCCAATGGTGACCCGGCCATGTTCCCGTGCCAATTCGACGATCTTCAGTGACAACTCAGGCAAGGCAGCCAGCACGATCTTCTCGCGCTCGACTTTCTTTTCCAGTCGCCGTACCTGCTCGGCCAGTGATCGCAGGAAAAAAACTAGCCATGGTTGCCAGTTGGGCGCATCTGTCCGGATCGACACCTGCGTCTGCCGCAGGGCCAGGTAGTAGGCCTCCTTGTTAAGCTCAATCACGCTTTCCAGTGAGCTGTAGGGCACATAGGCGTAGCCCGCCTGAATCAGCAACAGCGTCGTCAACACGCGACTCAAGCGCCCGTTGCCATCCTGGAACGGGTGGATCTCCAGGAACACCACCACGAAAATGGCAATGATCAAGAG
>JBEAUN010000026.1:0-4720 GCA_041161415.1 Pseudomonadota bacterium
CCACACCACGTCAAAGCCCGCACCACGATAGAGGATCGCCTGGCTCAATTCGGTGAAGTGGGTGGTGGGCGACAGCGCCATCAGGTATTGCACCGCAAGCGGCATGCTTTCGCGCGGGGTGAGGCCGCCGGAGAGCATGTTGAGCGGCATCATGGTGAGCATCAGTGCAAGCGCGTATTGCGGCATGGTGCGGGTCAGCGTGGCCATGAAAATGGCGAGCGAGCTGGTGGCGAAAAGATGAAGCGCGACCCCGACGAGGAACAGCAGAATCGAGCCTTCGATGGTGACGCCGAGTGCGCCGCGGATAATGAAGGTCAGGGAGGCGAAGGTGGCAAGGATCACCACCAGCGACATGGCCCACACTTTGGCGAGCATGATCTGCACAGGGGCGACGGGCATCACCAGCAAGTGCTCCACCGTGCCATGCTCGCGCTCGCGAATCAATGCCGCCCCGGTGAGGATAAGCGAGAGCAGCGTGACATGATTGACGAGCTCCATGATGGCGCCAAAGCCCGCCGGCGCGAGAGAAGGATTGAAGCGCACCCGCGTGGCAAGGGCAATGGCAAGCTGCGTGGACACGCGATGATGCGCGAGAAATTCACGCACTTCGGCATTCACGATCTGCGCGATCGCGCCGCTGCCGATGAAGGCCTGGCTCATGCGGGTGGCGTCGACATTGAGCTGCACCGCGGCGGCTTTGCCAGCCAGGGTGTCGCGCTGAAAATTCGGCGGGATCACCAGCACGAAGGTGATGCGTCCGGCATCCAGCGCGGTGTCGACTTCCGCTTGATCAAGGCGCTGCGGATAGGTGAATTGCGGCGGATAAAACGCGCCGCGAATGCGCGCCGATAAGGGCGAGTCATCTTCATCCACCACCGCAATCGCGGCGCGATGCAAGGTTTCCGGCATCGCGGTGCCGGCGGTATACACCGAGACCGTGAAGGTGAAAATGATCAGCACCCACATCGCCACATCACGCGCGAGGCTTTGCAGCTCCTTGATGCCCAGATGAAGGATATTCCCGCCCATGGGTCACCTCGCCTGTTTTTTAAGCAGGCACACGGCCGCGAAAAAAATCACCGGGAAGGAGGCCGCCATCGGCCAGAAATACGCCTTGAGATCGGCAAAACCCAAGGCCTTGGAAAACACCCCGCGGCTGATGATCAGCATCGGGGCAGCCGGATACACTTCGCCCACCCAGCGCCCCACGCCTTCAAGCGAAGACACCGGGTTGATCAGTCCGGAAAACTGCACTGCCGGGATCATGGTGCCGATCATGGTGAAAAACATCGCCGCGATCTGGCTGCGGGTGAGCGTGGAGGCAAACAAGCCCATCGCGGTGGAAGAAAAACTAAACAGAATCGCCGCCGCCATGAGGGTGAAAAAATCCCCCTTGATCGGCACGCCAAAGGCCACCACCGCGCAGCCGCTCATCAATAAAAAATTGATGAACGACAGCGCCACGTACGGCACTTGTTTGCCCAGCAGAAATTCAATCCGGGTGGTGGGCGTGACATAAAAATTGATAATCGAGCCCAGCTCTTTTTCTCGCACCACCGAGAGTGCGGTGAGCATGGCCGGCAGCATCAATAGCAGGAGCGGAATCACCGCCGGCACCATGGCGGGCAGGCTTTTGACATCGGGGTTGTAACGAAATCGCGTTTCGATGCGCAGCGCGGTGTGTGTCTCGCCCACTCGCTCAGCGAGCCAAGCCTGATGCAGGCCTTCAAGATACCCCAATACTGTTTCAGCACGTTGCGGCATGGCGCCATCCACCCAGGCGGCGATTTCCACCGGCTCGCCGCGCAGGACTTTTCTTTCAAAGCCCGGAGGGATTTCAATGGCGAGCGAGAGCTCTGCGCTTTTCATGCGCGCATCCAGCTCGGTGTAATCATGAAGCGGCGCGCGCTCAACGAAATAGCGCGAGCCGGCGAGATTCAAGCCATAGCCACGGGAAAGCGCGCTTTGGTCGCGATCAAGAAGCGCATAGCGCAGGTTGTCCACATCCATGCTGAGCCCAAAGCCCATCACGGCCATCAGCAGCAAGGACCCCACCCAAGCAAGCGTGCCGCGCACCGGGTCGCGCTTTAATTCGAGCGTCTCGCGCCACATGAAGCTCATCATCCGGCGCAGGCTTTGTTTGATAGCCGCAGGCTCGGCAAGCGGCTTTTGAAAAGGCGGCACCAAGACTTCTGAGACGCCCAGTGTGTCCTCTAAACACGCGATGAATGCCGCCTCCAGCGTGGGCGCGGCAAAATTTTTCATCAGCAAGGCTGGGGTGTCACTGGCGAGCACCCGGCCGGCATGCATGAACGACACCCGATCGCAGCGCCGGGCTTCTTGCATCACATGCGTGGAGATGAAGATCGTGACTTGATCGCGCCGGGAAAGATCGATCATCAGTTTCCATAAGTCATCCCGGGCGATCGGGTCCATGCCGGCAGTGGGCTCATCAAGAATCAGCAATTCAGGCTGATGCACCATCGCCACCGCCAGTGATAAACGCTGCCGCATACCAAGGGGCAGCGTGTCGGGCAGACGCGCCGCGACAGCCTGCAAACCAAAACGGGAGAGCATCTGCGCCACCCGTTGCCCGCGATCGGGCACATGAAACAGCCTGGCGTGCAGATGTAAATTTTGCGAAACGGTAAGCTCGCTGTAGAGCGAAAACGACTGCGACATATAGCCCACCCGCTTGCGGGTGGCCAGATCATGGGCATCGAGCGGATGCCCGAATAATTGAATCTCGCCGGCGTCTGGCGGCATCAGGCCGGTGAGCATTTTCATGGTGGTGGTTTTGCCGCAGCCATTGGAGCCCAGAAAGCCATAAATCTCGCCGCGACGAATCTGAAAACTCACGCCATCGACCGCCACAAAACCCCCGAAGGATTTTTTTAAAGCCCGTGCGGCGATGGCAATCGGCCGTGTCTGCCCCTCAAAGGGCGGAATGCTGGGCGGGGCGTGATGCCGGCGCTTGTCTTCCGGCAGGAGCGCGATGAAAGCCTCTTCCAGCGTGGTGGTGGCGGTGTGGCGCAGCAGATCAGCAGGGCTGCCGCACGCCAGCACCCGGCCTTGATCGAGCGCCACCAGCCAATCGAAAGATTGCGCTTCATCCATGTAGGCGGTGGCGATCAGCACACTTTGCTGCGCCCGCTGCGCGCGCAAGGCGCGCATCATGTCCCAAAATTGCTGACGGGACAGCGGATCCACCCCGGTGGTGGGCTCATCCAGAATCATCGTTTCAGGCTCATGGATCAGCGCGCAGCACAGCGCGAGCTTTTGTTTCATGCCGCCCGATAACGTGCCCACCGGCCGATCGAGAAACGCATCCAGCCCGGTGCTGCGAGTGAGCGCGGCGATGCGAACGCGAGACAGGGCGGCATCCAGGCCGAAGAGGCGGGCGAAAAATTGCAGGTTTTCTTCGACTGACAAGGTGGGGTAGAGCGTGCGCCCCAAGCCTTGGGGCATATAGGCAATGCGCGGGCACACGGAGGAGCGGTGCGCCGCGCGCGACATATCGCCCCCCAGCATCCAAAGCCTGCCTGTTTGCAGCGCGCGTGCGCCGGCCACCAGCGCGAGCAGGCTTGATTTCCCCACCCCATCCGGGCCCATAAAACCGACCATGCAGCCGGCGGGAATCGCCAGATGCAGCGTATCGAGCGCCACGGTGTGGCCATAGCGCAGGCTCACGCCCTCAAACTGTGCCAGCACGCTCATGGCAGCGCGCTCAAGGCAAGCGGCTTGGGCCAGGGCTTGCTGTCATCCAGCCGCACCCAGGCCACACCGGGCAGCCCGGGTTTGATCTCGTCGCGATAGCGCGCCAACACCGCGCTCGCCACCCGCGCCTTGATACGAAACATGAGCTTTTGCCGCTCGCTTTCCGTCTCGACCGTCTTGGGCGTGAATTGCGCGATGCTGGCCACGAAGGAAACCTGGGCGGGAATCACCACCTCGGGCGCGGCATCAAGCACGATGCGCACCTCGGCCCCCAGCGCCAGGCGGCCTGCGGCTTTTTCGGGCAGGAAAAAAGTCATGAAAACTTCCGATAAATCGGCAAGGTTCAGCACCACCCCGCCGGCGGCCACCACTTCGCCGGGCAAAGCCACACGGTATTGCACACGGCCGGCACGGGGTGCCTTGAGATGGCTGTCGGCGATATCCGCCTCGATGCGCTCGACGCTGGCTTGATTGGCCGCGATGCTGGCATCCTCACGGCCGGCGGCGGCGCGGGCGGCAGCAATGGCGGCTTGCCCGGCGGATTGTTCAGCCAGCGCACCGAGGAGCGCGGCGTTGGCGCTATCAAGGCGCAGCCGCTCATCCTCCAACGCCTGCGCTGAAATCACCCCCCGCGCCGCCAATGACGCCATGCGGGCGAGCCGGGCGGTCGCAGCTTGGTGCGCCGCGCGACGCTCAGCCAAGGCGGCGTTCAGCGCACCCTGCTGGCCTTCTTGCACCGCCACTTGGGCGGCCGCAACCAGCGCAGCGTGCTGGGCTTGGCGGGTTTTGGCGAGGGCTTCGTTGCGCTCCGCGACAAGGCGGCGGGTGTCCATACGGGCCAGCACCTGGCCTTCATTCACCCACTCGCCTTCTTGCACCAAGACCGCCTCCACCCGGCCTGGCAAACGGCTGGCGATATTGATCTCCACCGCCTCAAGCCGGCCATTGCCGCTGGCAAATGCGGCATCCGCCTCGTCGCGCACCACACCGGCGCGCCACAGAA
>JBEAUN010000050.1:0-5471 GCA_041161415.1 Pseudomonadota bacterium
ATGCAAGACCACTGCGGCGTGTTCCGTTTCCCGGACATGATGAAAAAAGGCGTCGAGAAAATCGCCGAGGTGGAAAAGAGCATTCAGGCGCTTGAAATCAGCGATAAATCCAAGGTCTTCAACACCGCGCGCGTCGAAGCGCTGGAGCTTGAAAACCTGATCGAAGTCGCCAAATCCACCATGGTCTCGGCCGAAGCGCGCACTGAATCCCGCGGCGCGCAGGCGCGTGAGGATTATCCCGATCGCGACGACGCCAATTGGTTGAAGCACACCCTGTGGTACCGCGAGGGCAGCCGTCTTGAATACAAGCCGGTGAACATGACCCCGCTCACGGTGCCCTCTATCGAACTCAAGAAGCGCACGTATTAACCGGAGGTGACCGACATGGCGAACCGCACAGTCAAATTCAGTATTTATCGCTACGACCCGGACCGCGACGAGAAGCCCTACATGCAGGACATCTCGGTCGAGCTCGAAGCATCTGATCGCAAGCTGCTCGATGCGCTGGTGAAACTCAAGTTTGTGGACGACACGATCTCGTATCGCCGCTCCTGCCGTGAAGGTGTGTGCGGCTCGGATGCGATGAACATCAACGGCAAGAATGGCCTGGCGTGTCTCACCGACATCGACACCCTCGCTCAGCCCATCGTGCTGCGCCCGCTGCCAGGGCTACCGGTGGTGCGCGATCTGATCGTCGATATGACGCAGTTCTTCAAGCAATACCACTCGATCACGCCGTATCTCATCAATCACGACCCGGCGCCCGAGCGCGAGCGGCTGCAGTCGCCTGAAGAGCGCGAGGAATTGAACGGGCTGTATGAGTGCATTCTCTGCGCTTGCTGCTCGACTTCTTGTCCGTCCTTCTGGTGGAATCCGGATAAATTCGTCGGCCCCGCGGGTCTCTTGGCGGCGTATCGCTTTATCGCCGATACCCGAGATCAAGCCACGAATGAGCGTCTCGATAACCTCGAAGATCCTTATCGCCTGTTCCGCTGCCACACCATCATGAATTGCGTCGATGTGTGCCCGAAGGGTTTGAACCCGACGCGCGCGATCGGCAAGATCAAGGACCTGATGGTGTTGCGTGCCGTTTAATGAGTGCGTGTTGTGAGTGACAGCCACCCCATGGATCGTGGACAATTACGCTGGAGAGCGAGCCGTCATGCACTGCTCGAACTCGACATTGTTTTCAAGCGCTTTCTGGATCAGCATTTCGACGCGCTCGATGATGAGGCGTGTTCGCGGCTCGCTGAGTTGCTGGCGCTTGAAGACCATGATCTGTGGGAAATGGTGAGCGGCCGGCGTGAATGCGCCGAGCCCAGATGGGAGGGCCTCGTCGCCACGCTTCGCGAATGCGGCAGGCAATTGATTGCAGGGCAAACACAATAACAGGGCTACGGAAAGGGAATCATGACTGAGCAACGCACAGCAACGCTGACGCTGGATGGCAAGACCGCCGAACTTCCGGTGCTCTCAGGCACCATCGGCCCGGATGTGATCGACATTCGTTCGCTCTACGGCAAGACCGGGGCCTTTACCTTTGACCCGGGCTTCATGGCCACCGCGGCCTGCAAATCCAGCATCACTTACATCGATGGCGACAAGGGCGAGCTGCTGTATCGCGGCTACCCGATCGAGCAGCTCGCCATGCACTGCGATTTCCTGGAAACCGCTTATCTCATCAAGAGCGGTGAGCTGCCCAACGAGTCGGAATACGCCGATTTTGTGCGGGCGGTGAAGAACCACACCATGGTGCATGAGCAGCTGGTGCGGTTTTATTCAGGCTTCCGCCGCGATGCGCACCCCATGGCGGTGCTGGTCGGTGTGGTGGGCGCGCTGTCCGCCTTCTATCACGATTCGCTGGACATCAATAACCCGGAACACCGCATGGTGTCGGCCATCCGGCTGATTGCCAAGCTGCCGACGATCGTCGCGATGGCCTACAAATACGGCCGCGGCGAGCCCTTCATGTATCCGCGCAATGATCTTTCTTACACCGCGAATTTCATGCACATGATGTTCGCCACGCCGTGTGAGAAATATGAGCCCAACCCGGTGTTGGTGCGTGCCCTCGATCGCATTCTCATCCTGCACGCTGATCATGAGCAGAATGCCTCTACCTCCACGGTGCGTTTGAGCGGCTCGTCCGGTGCCAATCCCTTTGCGTGTATCGCGGCGGGGATTGCCTGTTTGTGGGGCCCGGCACACGGTGGCGCGAATGAAGCCTGCCTCAACATGCTCGAAGAGATCGGCGATGTCTCCCGCGTGGGTGAATACATCAAGCGGGCGAAAGACAAAAACGACACCTTCAAGCTGATGGGCTTTGGTCACCGGGTGTATAAAAACTTCGACCCGCGCGCCAAGCTGATGCGCGAAACCTGCCATGAAGTGCTCTCTGAGCTTGGCTTGCAAAATGACCGCTTGTTCAAGCTCGCCATCGAGCTTGAAAAGATTGCCCTCGAAGACGAGTATTTCGTCGAGCGCAAGCTCTACCCGAATGTCGATTTTTACTCCGGCATCGTGCAGCGCGCGTTGGGCATCCCGACGCAGCTCTTCACCGGCATCTTCGCGCTGGCCCGCACCGTGGGCTGGATTGCGCAGTGGAATGAAATGATTTCCGACCCCGATCAGAAGATCGGCCGCCCGCGTCAGCTTTACACCGGGGCTGCCCATCGCGACGTGGTGCCGCGTTTCAAGAGGTAATCCGCCAAGTTATCCCCGTAGGGTGGGTCACGCTGTGACCCACGCCTTGTGACCACGCGCCACAATCGCCTGAGAAACCCGTCGCCCGCCCTACATCATCCCTCACATTTCCCCAGCGTTTTCTACACCGCAAGGTAGTCACATCATGATGCAACAAATGCGCTCCAACTCGTACCTCTTCGGGGGCAATATGCCCTTTGTTGAAGAGATGTACGACAACTATCTCGAGAACCCGGCCAGCGTGCCTGAACACTGGCGCGACTATTTCGATTCTTTGCAAAACTTGCCGGGGGCGCAGGCCGATGTGCAGCACGCCCCGATCATTGCGTCCTTTGCCGAGCGCGCCAAGCTGCCCGCCGCCAAGCGCGCCGAATCCACGGTGGCCGACAAGCGCCAGGTGGCGGTGTTGCAGATGATCAATGCTTACCGGTTTCTCGGGAATCGTTGGGCGCAGCTTGACCCCTTGAAGCGTCATGATCGCGCGACAGTTGAAGAGCTCGAGCCGTCGTTTTATGGCTTCACCGAAGCCGATTTCGGCCAGGTGTTCTCCGCCGGCAGCCTCAATATGGGCAAATCGGAAGCCACCCTGCGCGAGATTTTGGAGATGCTGCGCCAGACCTACTGCGGCAGCATCGGCGCGGAATACATGTACATGAGCGACAAGCAGCAAAAGCGCTGGATTCAAGCGCGGCTCGAACCCGTGCGCGCCAATCCGCAAATTTCTGCCGACCACAAAAAGCGCCTGCTGGAGCGCCTCACCGCGGCCGAGACGCTGGAGCGTTATTTGCACACCAAGTATGTCGGCCAGAAGCGCTTTTCGCTGGAAGGCGGCGAGTCGGCCATCGTGGCGCTGGATGAATTGATCAATGTTGCCGGCACGCTGGGCGTGCAGGAAATCGTCATCGGCATGGCCCACCGCGGCCGCTTGAATGTGCTGGTGAATACGCTTGGCAAATCGCCCAAGCAATTGTTCAGCGAATTCGAAGGCAAGGCTGCCTCCGATCTTTCCGCGGGCGATGTGAAATACCACATGGGCTTTTCCAGCGATGTGGCCACCCCGGGCGGCCCGATGCACCTCACGCTGGCGTTTAACCCCTCGCACCTTGAGATCATCAACCCCGTGGTCGAAGGCTCGGTGTATGTGCGTCAGCGTCGTCGCGGTGACAAGACCGGCGCGACCGTGGTGCCGCTGTTGATCCACGGCGACGCCGCGGTGGCGGGCCAAGGCGTGAACCAGGAAATGCTCAATTTCGCCAACACCCGCGGCTATGGCACGGGCGGCACGATTCACCTCATCATCAATAACCAAATCGGCTTCACCACCTCGGACCCGCGAGATTTGCGCTCGTCGCTGTATTGCACCGACATCTTCAAGATGGTCGAAGCGCCGATTTTCCACGTCAATGGCGACGACCCCGAAGCGGTGGCCTTCGTCACCAAGCTCGCGATGGAATACCGCCAGGAATTCAAGCGCGATGTGGTGATCGACCTCATCTGCTATCGCAAGCTCGGCCACAACGAGCAAGACGAGCCGATGGTCACCCAGCCCTTGATGTACAAGAAGGTCTCGGCGCACCCCGGCACCCGCAAGCTCTATGCCGACCGCCTGGCCGCGCAAGGCGTGATCCCCGCCGATGGCGGCGATCAGATGATCAAGGATTATCGCGCCGCGATGGATAAGGGCGAGCTGGTGCATAACCCGGTGCTGTCCAATTATCAGCGCAAGTTTTCTACCGACTGGACGCCCTTCCTCAAGAAGCCCTACACCGATCGCGCCGACACCAAAGTGCCGATGACGGAATTGAAGCGCTTGGCCAAGGCCTTGGGCAATGTGCCGGAGAACTTCACGCTGCACCCCCGCGTGCAGAAGATCATCGACGACCGTCGCCAGATGGCCGAAGGCAAGCTGCCGCTCGATTGGGGTATGGCGGAAAACCTCGCCTATGCCACGCTGCTGGCCGAAGGCTTTGGTGTGCGTATCTCGGGTGAAGACTGCGGCCGGGGCACCTTCTTCCATCGCCATGCCGTGCTGCATGATCAAAATCGCGAGAAGTGGGACGCCGGCACGCATCTGCCGCTGCAACACCTGCAGGAAAAGCAGGCACCCTTCGTCGTGATCGACTCGGTGTTGTCTGAAGAAGCGGTGATGGCCTTTGAATACGGCTACGCCAGCGCTGAGCCCAATGAGCTCGTGATCTGGGAAGGCCAATTCGGTGACTTCGCCAATGGCGCGCAAGTGGTGATCGATCAATTCATCACCTCGGGCGAAGCCAAGTGGGGCCGTCTGTGTGGCCTTACGCTGTTGCTGCCGCACGGCTACGAAGGCCAGGGCCCTGAGCACTCATCAGCACGCCTTGAGCGCTTCATGCAGCTCTGCGCGGAAAACAACATCGAAGTCTGCGTGCCCTCCACGCCGGCGCAGATGTACCACATGCTCCGCCGTCAGATGGTGCGCAAACAGCGCAAGCCTCTGGTGGTGATGACGCCGAAATCCCTGCTGCGCCACAAGGACGCGATCAACAGCCTGGAAGAGCTCGCCAAGGGGAGCTTCCAGACCGTGATCGGTGAAACCGACGAGCTCGATGCCAAGAAGGTGACCCGCGTGGTGGCCTGCTCCGGCAAGGTGTATTACGAGCTCCTGGCCGCGCGTCGCGAAGCGAAGATCAACAATGTCGCCCTGGTGCGCCTGGAGCAGCTCTATCCCTTCCCGGATGACGCTATTGCCGCTGAATTGGCCAAATACCCCAAGGCCAAGGAGCTGGTGTGGA
>JBEAUN010000056.1:0-2895 GCA_041161415.1 Pseudomonadota bacterium
AGCATCGAGCAAGCGCAGTTGCTGATTCATCAGGGCTGCCATATGCTGCAGGGCTTTTTATATGGCTACGCGATAAGCGCCGAGGAGGTCGTCGCCCTCCTGCAGCGCAGCCGCCAAGGCGCGCTCCGCGTCGCCTCCAAAACCGAGTAATACCGCAATGCTGATTCCCCAACGCTGGGTGGTGGACACCAATGTCGTGCTCGATCTTTTCCACTTCAAGCGCAGTGGGCTCGAGCCGCTGCTGAGCGCCATCGAATCCGGGGAGGCCCGCTGCTACACCTGCCCACGCACCCTGGAAGAGTTGCGCCATGTGATCGCCCGCGAACACTTCAAGCTCGCGGCAGACGCAGCGCAGGCGCTGTTTGCGCAGTATGAGGCGACATCGATCATCGCCCTCGACCCGCCGGGCTACTCGCAACTGCCGCGCTGCAAAGACACGGCTGACCAGAAATTTCTCGAGCTCGCGTTTTCGGTATCCGCAGATCTTCTCATCACCCGCGACAAAGCGCTTTTGAAGCTGGGCAAGCGGGTAGGCAAGCTGTGCCGCCTGAAAATCCTCACGCCGGAAAAAGCGCTGGCGATTTAGGCCAAATCCTCACGCATCGCCACGAGCATCTCCTGCCCCAGCCGCGCGCTTCTTGCGCCACTCCAGCCGGTCGCCTCATCGGGCCGGTTGGCGTTGTCCTTGAAGGGCATCTCCAGTGTCACCGACAAGCAATCGAAGGTGTGCCCCACATATTTCGAGGCGAGCGTGTAGAGCTCATCGGTAAAGCGGTCGGAGGCATAACCTTGTTCGGTCTGAAAATCCGGGCAGGCTGCGCGCACCGCCTCGATGAATCGCGCCTCGCGCGCCAGATTGGCGGGGCTGCGGCCAGGCAGCATGTGGCTGCCGTCGATGAACACATACGGCAAAGATTCATCGCCATGCACATCGAGAAAAAAATCCACGCCGGTTTCATGCATCTTGTGACGCACATGCTTCACTTCGGGGCTGCGCTTGGGGCAAGGTTCAAGCCACTCGCGATTGAGATTCGCGCCGGCGGCATTGGTGCGCAGATTGCCGCGCGCGCTGCCATCGGGATTCATGTTGGGCACCACATAAAAGGTGGTGCTGGCCAACAGCGCCTGCGCCACCTCATCTTGCGACAACAGCCGCGCCACCATGCCCTCGATGAACCATTGCGCCATGGTCTCGCCCGGATGCTGGCGCGCGATCACCCAGGCGCGCTTTTTATGCGCCGCCTCATCGCCCACCACCACCAGATCAAGATCACGCCCCTCCACGGTGCTGCCCAGCCGCACCACCCGCGCCTGCTGCGATGAGGACACCTGCGCGAGCAGGTCCAGATGCCGCTCGGAAGAATACGGCTCGAAATACGCGAGATACACATCGTCGCAGGGCGGGGTCCACTCGATGATGAGTTCACCTTCAACAAAGCGGGTGGGCAGGCGAAACCAGTTTTTACGATCAAGGCTTGCCACCGCACGATAGCCCGGCCAGCCCTCGGGGTAGGCAGACTGCGCGCAATTCCCAAAGCGCAGCTCGCAGCGCACCCCGCGCGCGCCATGCAGCCGGAAATGAAACCACTGCCGAAAATCCGCAGCATTATCCGCCGGCAGATTCAAATGAATCCGCGCGGCGGGCTCCGTGGCATCACTCGCAGAGAGCGGCGCGATCGACACCACTTCGATGGCGCCGCTATCAAAGCCTTTTGAGATGTGGATCATGCTGCAAGCCTCCTTTGAAACACCCAAGTCGCCTCATCCGATTCGGCGGGGGCGAACGCATAGCCTTCGAGATTGAAATCCTTAAGCGCGCTCACCTCATCAAGCCGCTCATCGATCATGAAACGCGTCATCAGCCCGCGCGCACGCTTGGCGAAAAAGCTGATCACCTTAAAGCGCCCGTCTTTCCAATCCTCAAACACCGGCGTGATCACCGGGGCGATGAGTTTTTTCGGTTTCACCGCCTTGAAATATTCTTCAGACGCCAGATTCACCAGCACTGGGTTTTTCTGGGTAGCGAGCGTGGCATTCAAGGCTTCTGTGATGATCTCGCCCCAGAAGGCATACAAATCCTTGCCGCGGGGATTACCGAGCCGCGTGCCCATTTCCAGCCGATAGGGCTGCATCAAATCCAGCGGGCGCAAGAGCCCATAAAGCCCGGACAAAATCCGCACATGCTGCTGCGCGAATTGCACCGCCTCGACTGAGAGCGAGGCGCCATCCAGGCCTTCATACACATCGCCATTGAAAGCCGACAAAGCCACCCGCGCGTTATCCGGGTCAAAGGGCGTGTGCCAGGCCAGATTGCGCGCCACATTGAGCGCAGCAAGCTTGTCGGATAAATCCATCAGGCTGCCTAATTCCTGCGGCGAAAATTCGCGCAGCCGCTCGATAAGCAGTGCGGCATGGTCTAAAAAATCCGGCGTGCTGTGCGGCCAGGGGGGCGGCGGGGATTCAAAATCGAGGGTCTTGGCGGGCGAGAGCGTGATCAGCATCGGTTCAAAACAGCAGCGAAGAGGATGGAGCGAACAGCCCAACATGATACCCGGGCGCTTGTTAGAATGGCGGCCAAACGAATTTCCGGTGGTCCTCATGAAACGCACTCGATTCTCACGCCGCGGCGGGCTCACCCGCGATGCCGAGCAACTCATCACGCTGGCCCAAGGGCTCGCCCAGGCCGGCGGTCGGCTGGAGGCCAACTGGTGGGAAACCCAGCTCACCACCCTGATCGAAAAGCTGCTACGCACCGGCAATGAAGACGCGCTGAACGCCGCGCTCGACCGGCTTTATGAATCCGGCAACCGCGCCTATGACGCCGCCGCCGACCTCATCGAAGCCGGCGCGGAATCCGGCGCCATCAAACCGGAATCCGACGCCGAGCCACCCCGC
>JBEAUN010000064.1:0-4804 GCA_041161415.1 Pseudomonadota bacterium
CGCTTACTTCTTGCGGAACTTGGCAATGGCCGCCAGTTGCGCAGCCATCTCCGCGAACTCGCTTTGAGCGGCGGCAAAGTCGATGTCCGACTTGGCATTCTTCATGGCCTCTTCAGCCTGACGCTTGGCCTCTTGAGCCTTGGCTTCATCCAGATCGTGACCACGGATTGCGGTATCTGCCAATACCGTCACGGCATTGGGTTGAACTTCCAGGATGCCTCCGGCCACAAAGACAAATTCCTCTTGACCATTGTCGGCACGCTCAATGCGCACGGCGCCAGGGCGGATGCGGGTGATCAGCGGCGTGTGACGCGGAAGGATGCCGAGCTCACCCCCCTCGCCTGGCAATGCGACAAACTTGGCTTCGCCCGAGAAGATGCTCTCGTCGGCTGAAACAACGTCAACGTGGATGGTGGCCATCACAGCTCCCCTTATTGCAGCTTCTTGGCCTTCTCGAACGCCTCGTCAATGGTGCCCACCATGTAGAAGGCCTGCTCGGGCAGCTGATCGCACTCGCCGTTGACGATCATCTTGAAGCCGCGGATGGTTTCCTTGAGTGGCACATACTTGCCTGGCGTGCCGGTGAACACCTCGGCCACGTGGAACGGCTGCGACAAGAAGCGCTGAATCTTGCGAGCACGCGCCACGGCCAGCTTGTCTTCAGGCGAGAGTTCATCCATGCCCAGGATGGCAATGATGTCGCGCAGTTCCTTGTAACGCTGCAAGGTGGCCTGCACAGCACGCGTGGTGCTGTAGTGCTCTTCGCCCACCACATTGGGGTCCACCTGGCGGCTGGTGGAATCGAGCGGGTCCACGGCAGGGTAGATGCCCAGCGCTGCAATGTCGCGTGACAACACCACGGTGGCATCCAAGTGCGCAAAGGTGGTGGCTGGTGACGGATCGGTCAAATCGTCAGCGGGCACATAGACCGCTTGGATGGAGGTGATGGAGCCCACCTTGGTGGAGGTGATGCGCTCCTGCAGGCGGCCCATCTCTTCGGCCAGCGTCGGCTGGTAGCCCACGGCAGAAGGCATGCGGCCCAGCAGCGCGGACACTTCGGTACCCGCCAGGGTGTAGCGGTAGATGTTGTCCACGAAGAACAGCACGTCGCGGCCTGCGTCGCGGAAGGACTCGGCAATGGTCAGGCCGGTCAGCGCCACGCGCAGACGGTTGCCCGGGGGCTCGTTCATCTGGCCGTAGACCATGGACACCTTGGACTCGCCCAGGTTCTCCAGGTTCACGACGCCCGATTCGGCCATCTCGTGATAGAAGTCGTTGCCCTCACGGGTGCGCTCACCCACGCCGGCAAACACGGACAAGCCCGAGTGCGCCTTGGCGATGTTGTTGATGAGCTCCATCATGTTCACGGTCTTGCCCACGCCGGCGCCGCCGAACAGACCCACCTTGCCGCCCTTGGCGAACGGGCAGATCAAGTCGATCACCTTGATGCCGGTCTCGAGCAGCTCAACCGAAGGGGAGAGCTGATCGAAGCTCGGCGCCTTCTGGTGAATCGCGCGACGCTCATCGCACGCCACCGGGCCGGCTTCGTCGATCGGGCGGCCCAGCACGTCCATGATGCGGCCCAGGGTGCCCGCGCCCACCGGCACCGAAATCGGCGCGCCGGAGTTTCTGACCTTCATGCCGCGGCGCAGGCCGTCGGAAGAGCCCATGGCGATGGTACGCACCACGCCGTCGCCCAGCTGTTGCTGCACTTCGAAGGTGAGACCTTCTTCGGCAGTGGAGCCAGCGGCATCTTCCAGCATCAGCGCGTCATACACCTTGGGCATGGCTTCACGCGGGAACTGGATGTCCACCACGGGGCCGATACACTGAACAATCGATCCGTTACTCATTGTCGTTTCCTCAAACTTAAATCCGTTAGACCGCGCTTACACCGCTGCGGCGCCGCCGACGATTTCGGCCAGTTCCTTGGTGATCGCAGCTTGGCGGGTCTTGTTGTAGACCAGCTTCAATTCATCGATCACGTTGCCCGCGTTATCGGAGGCGGCCTTCATCGCCACCATCCGTGCGCTTTGCTCGGAAGCCATGTTTTCCGCCACCGCCTGATACACCAGCGCTTCGACATAGCGAATCAAAAGCTCGTCGATCACCACCTTGGGCTCAGGCTCGTAGAGGTAATCCCAAGTCGAGGTCGGGGTACCCAGGCGCTCGCCGGTGAGCGGCAGAAGCTGCTCACAGGTTGCTTCCTGTTTCATGGTGTTGATGAAGCGCGAATACACGAGATACACCGCATCCAGCTCGCCATTTTGGAAGGCATCGATCATCACCTTGGACGGGCCGATCAGCTTTTCCAGATGGGGCGTGTCACCCAGCTGCGTGACCTGCGACACCACCTTGGCACCAAAGCGCTGCATGAATCCCAGGCCTTTGTTGCCGATCGCAGTGACGCGAATTTCGGTCACGCCCTTGGCTTCCCAGTCCTTCATGGCGTTGACCGCCACGCGCAGCGCATTGGTATTCAAGCCGCCGCACAGGCCCTTGTCGGTGGTGACCACAATCACGCCGACGCGCTTGGGTTCAACCGCCTTGGCCAGGAAGGGGTGCTGGTAATCGGTGATCTTGGCGTAAGACAGATTCGCCGCAAGCTGACGGATCTTGTCGGCATAGGGACGGGCCGATCTCATGCGCTCCTGAGCCTTGCGCATTTTCGAGGCGGCGACCATCTCCATGGCCTTGGTGATCTTTTTCGTGTTTTGAACACTTTTGATCTTGTTGCGAATCTCTTTTCCGCTAGCCATTAAAGTCTCCTGGCGGATTACGCCCAGCTCTTTTTGAACTCGGCGATCGATGCGGCCAGCTGCTTCTCGCCTTCGGCGTCAAGCTCGCGGGTGGCATCCACCTTGGCCATCAGATCAGCGTTTTTCTGGCGCAGGTAGTGATGGAGCGCGGCTTCAAAAGCCAGCACGCGCTTGACATCGACATCGTCCAGATAACCGCGGTTGACGGCAAAGAGCGAGACGGCCATCTCAGCCACCGGCAGCGGCGCGTATTGCGCTTGCTTCATCAGCTCGGTAACGCGGCGACCGCGCTCGAGCTGCTTCCTGGTGGCTTCATCGAGATCGGAAGCAAACTGGGCAAACGCGGCGAGCTCGCGATACTGCGCGAGGTCGGTACGGATACCGCCGGAGAGCTTCTTGATGACCTTGGTCTGGGCCGCGCCACCCACGCGAGACACCGAGATACCCGCGTTGATAGCGGGGCGGATGCCAGCGTTGAAGAGGTCGGTTTCCAGGAAGATCTGACCGTCGGTAATCGAGATCACGTTGGTCGGCACGAAGGCGGACACGTCGCCGGCTTGGGTTTCAATCACCGGGAGCGCCGTGAGCGAACCAGTCTTGCCTTTGACTTCGCCATTGGTGAAGCGCTCGACATATTCCTCATTCACGCGAGCAGCGCGCTCAAGCAAACGGGAGTGCAGATAGAACACGTCCCCCGGATAGGCTTCGCGGCCCGGCGGACGACGCAGCAGCAGCGAGATCTGACGATACGCCCAAGCTTGCTTGGTCAGATCGTCATAAATGATCAGCGCATCTTGGCCGCGATCGCGGAAGTATTCACCCATGGTGCAGCCGGCGTAGGGCGCGATGAATTGCATCGCGGCCGATTCAGAGGCCGAGGCAGCGACCACGATGGTGTAGTCCATCGCACCTTTTTCTTCGAGCTTGCGCACCACGTTGGCAATGGTCGAAGCTTTCTGACCAATCGCTACGTAGATGCAGACCATGTTCTGGCCTTTTTGATTGATGATGGCGTCGACAGCGACCGCGGTCTTGCCGGTCTGACGGTCGCCAATGATGAGCTCGCGCTGACCGCGGCCCACCGGCACCATCGCGTCGATCGACTTCAGACCGGTTTGCACAGGCTGCGACACCGACTGACGCCAGATCACGCCGGGCGCGACCTTTTCGATCTTGTCGGTGAGCTTGGCATTGATCGGGCCCTTGCCGTCGATCGGCTGCCCGAGCGCATTGACCACGCGACCGATGAGTTCCGGGCCGACGGGCACTTCGAGAATGCGGCCGGTGCACTTGACCGAGTCACCCTCGGTGATGTGCTCGTATTCGCCCAGCACCACAGCGCCGACAGAGTCACGCTCGAGGTTGAGCGCAAGGCCAAAGGTGTTGCCGGGGAATTCCAGCATTTCGTTGGCCATCACATCAGCCAGGCCGTGAATGCGGCAGATGCCGTCCGTGACCGAGACCACCGTGCCCTCATTGCGCGCTGTGGCTTCGATCTGCAGATTCTGGATCCGGCTCTTGATCAGTTCGCTGATTTCAGAGGGGTTGAGATTCATTGAAAACTCCTAGTTCTTAAGCGCAGTGGCCATGGCGGCAAGCTTGCCGCGGACAGAGGCGTCGATGACTTGGTCGCCAACCGCAATCCGCACCCCGCCGATAAGTTCGGGGCTGACGCTGACCTGGACGCGAACCTTGTTGCCAAATTTCTGCTCGAGATCGGCAACGAGTTTGCCCAGGGTGGCTTCGTCCAGCGGGAAGGCGGACTCGATATGGGCTTCGCTTACTGCCTCGAACTTATCCTTGAGCTCAGTGAAGAGCGCATGAATTTCAGGCAGCACAGTAAAGCGGTGGTTATCCACCAGCACCGTGACGAAATTGCATTGTTCAGCGGTGAGCTTGTCACCCGCCACATCGAGGATGAAGCGGGCCACATCCGCAGCCTGCAACTTGGGGTTGGAGACCACCGCTTGCAGGTCAGGGTCTGCCGCCAGGGATGCGAGCAAGTCGAGCGACTGTAACCACGGCCCCAGCGCATTGGCAGAGCG
>JBEAUN010000070.1:0-3297 GCA_041161415.1 Pseudomonadota bacterium
GGGATGGGCACCGCACGAATGAGTTGCTCGACCACGGCGCGGCCCGCAGCGCCGGAATCGAGCCGCAGGCGGTGCGCTGCCACTGCCGGCAGCACCGCCTGGATATCTTCGGGCAGCACGCTGTCGCGGCCCCCGCACAGCGCAAAGGCGCGCGCAGCGGCCAAGAGCGCAAGTCCGGCACGCGGCGACAAGCCCGCCGCAAAATCCGCGCGGTTGCGGGTGTAATCGGTAAGCGCCTGCAGGTAATCGAGCAGCGCATCCGAAACATGCACCGTCGGCACGGCGGCTTGCAATTCCAAGAGCGCCGCCGGGGAGATGACCGGTGCCTGCGTCTCCAGCAAGCTGCGCCTG
Organism: Pseudomonadota bacterium; assembly: GCA_041161415.1. Taxonomy (GTDB): domain Bacteria; phylum Pseudomonadota; class Gammaproteobacteria; order Burkholderiales; family Rhodocyclaceae; genus JBEAUN01. Next base: position 352 of record JBEAUN010000070.1, read on the forward strand.
TCCATGCCTTGCAGAAGCGCGCGCTCGGCGCTGTGATCGGGGTAGCCAACCTCAATGCGCATCAAGAAACGATCCAGCTGGGATTCTGGCAAGGCAAAGGTGCCGATCTGATTGGCCGGATTTTGAGTGGCGATCACAAAAAACGGCGAGGGTAGGGGATAGGTCGTGCCCTCGATGCTCACCTGTCGCTCTGCCATGGCTTCAAGCAAGGCACTCTGGGTTTTGGGGGAGGCGCGATTCAGTTCATCCCCCAGCACCATCTGCGAAAAAATCGGCCCAGGGTGAAAGCGAAACGTGCTTGATTCGCGGTCGAAGATCGACACACCGAGAATGTCGGCGGGCAGCATGTCGGAGGTGAATTGAATGCGCTGGAATTGCAGCCCGAGTGTCTTGGCCAGTGCCTGCGCCAGCGTGGTTTTGCCCACCCCGGGCACATCTTCGATCAGCAAATGACCGCGAGCCAAGAGGCAGGTGAGGGCGAGCCGGATTTCACGCTTCTTGCCGAGCACGATGGTGCTCACGGCATCGATCAACTGCCCGATGATTTGATGTTTCATGGTGTGTGTTGAGCGTGGGCGTTCCCGTCATCATACGAAGATGCGAGGCCTTGAGCAAACACAGTTTTGTGTGAGCCGACGGCGGCCTTGGCAAGCCTCGTCCACCACCCCTCCGCTTCGAGTAAAATGCACGCTTTCGTCTCAATTCCAGCCCGCCCTGATCATGATCAAAGGTTCGCTCGTTGCCATCGTCACCCCCATGCAGGAAGACGGCAGTCTCGATATGCCCCGCCTGCGCTCGCTTATTGATTGGCATATCGCTGAAGGCACAGATGGCATTGTCATCGTCGGCACCACCGGGGAATCCCCCACCGTGGATTGGGAAGAGCACTGCGAGCTCATCCGCGTGTGTGTCGAGCATGCCGCTGGGCGCATTGCGGTGATTGCCGGCACGGGTGCCAATTCCACCGCTGAGGCCATTGATCTCGCGCGCTTTGCCCAATCAGTCGGGGCGGCGGCGCATTTGTCGGTGGTGCCGTATTACAACAAGCCGACCCAGGAGGGTTTGTATCGGCATTTTCGCGCGATTGCTGAACAGGTCGAGCTGCCGCTCATTCTTTACAACGTGCCCGGCCGCACCGTGGCCGACATGAGCAATGACACCATCCTGCGGCTTGCCGAGATCCCCAACATCACCGGGGTGAAGGATGCCACCGGCAATATCGAGCGTGGCACCGATCTCATCCGCCGCGCCCCGGAAGGCTTTGCGCTCTATAGCGGTGACGATGCCTCGGCGCTCGCTTTCATCCTGCTGGGCGGGCATGGCACGATCTCGGTGACAGCTAATGTAGTGCCGCGCCTGATGCATGAAATGTGCGCTGCGGCTTTGAATGGCGAGCTCCATCGCGCGCGGGACATCAATCGGCGTATTTTCGGGCTGCACCGCCATTTGTTTCTTGAAGCCAACCCGATCCCGGTCAAGTGGGCGGTGCAGCAGCTTGGCCTCATCGAAGGCGGCATCCGTTTGCCGCTCACGCCGTTTTCACCTGAGCATCATGACCGCCTGCGCCTTGCCATGCGCGAGGCCGGGCTTGCTGTTTGAGTGGCCCACTTCACCATCGCTGCATCTTGGGTAGCCCTATGAAAAATCCTCCCGCCAAACTCCTCGTTGCGATCACTGCTGCCTTTGCCGCCGGCTGCAGCGGGCCGCTCCTTGAAACCAAAAAGATCGACTACAAAAGCGCTGAGACGCGCACTACGCCGCTCGAGGTGCCGCCTGATCTGACCTCGCCGATGCGCGATGATCGCTTCACGGTGCCTCAAGCGAGCGCGAAGGGCACCGCCACGCTTTCCGGCTACACCGCAGAGCGCAGCGGCGCGCGCGCTGCCGGCCCACAGGAGGTGCTGCCCAAGCCTGACAATATGCGTATCGAACGCGCCGGCTCGCAGCGCTGGCTGGTGGTGCCGGGCGAGCCTGACAAGCTGTGGCCGAATGTCCGCGAATTCTGGCTGGATGCCGGCTTCATCCTGGCTCAGGAATCCCCCGAGACGGGCATCCTGGAAACCGACTGGGCGGAGAACCGCGCCAAGCTGCCGCAGGATCTCATTCGCAAGACCTTGGGTAAGGTCTTCGATTCTTTGTACTCCACCAGCGAGCGCGATAAATTCCGCACCCGTTTGGAAAAAGGCGCGGGTGGCACCACAGAAATCTACGTGAGCCATCGCGGTGTGATGGAAGTCTATGCCAACGAGGCCAAGGACCAGACCGTGTGGCAGCCTCGGCCCGCTGACCCTGAGCTCGAAGCAGAAATGCTCGGCCGACTGATGGTGCGCTTGGGTGTGGATGAACAGCGTGCCAAGGCCATGCTCACCGCCATGCCGGCTGAAGATCGCGCACGTCTTGCCAAGAGCGCTGATGGCAGCGCGCGTCTGGTCGTGGCCGAAGGCTTCGACCGCGCGTGGCGTCGTGTGGGGTTGGCGCTGGATCGCGTGGGCTTCACCGTCGAAGATCGCGATCGCGCGCAGGGCGTGTATTTCGTGCGTTATGTCGATCCGGATGCAGAGGCCAAATCTCGCGCCCAAGAGGGTGTGTTGTCGAAGATGTTCTCGGTCTTCAAGAGCGACACAAAGCCCGCCAAGGCTGGCTCGCAATATCGTATCCACATCAAGGCGCAGACGGATAACTCAAGCAATATCCAGGTGCTCAGCAAAGAAGGCGGCGTGGATAAATCCGAGTCGGCTGAGAAGATTTTGGGTTTGTTGTTTGAGCAGTTGAAGTAAACCGCAGTCAAAGTTTTGTGATGACCGGGCGCATGGAGGTCAGCCTCGCGCCCGGTGTGGGCGGATCAGCGCGCCCCACAAAAACAGGACGAAAAAAAACCGGCCCGAAGGCCGGTTTTTTATTGCAAGCCCGATTACTTGGCGGGGGCAGCAGGCGCAGCCGGGGCAG
>JBEAUN010000076.1:0-3214 GCA_041161415.1 Pseudomonadota bacterium
CGCATCGAATGGATCGCCGGCATCATCAATGGCACAACCAATTTCATTCTCTCGGAAATGCGTGACAAGGGTTTGTCGTTCGACACGGTGTTGGCCGAGGCGCAAAAATTGGGGTATGCCGAGGCCGACCCCACCTTCGATATCGAAGGCGTCGATGCGGCTCACAAGCTCAGCATTCTGGCCTCAATTGCCTTTGGCATTCCGGTGAGTTTCGATCGCGCTTACACCGAAGGTATTTCCAATCTCACCGCGCAGGATATTCGCTACGCCGAAGAACTGGGGTATCGCATCAAGTTGTTGGGCATCACCAAGCGCCAACCTGATGGCATCGAGCTGCGCGTGCATCCCACGCTGATCCCGGCCAGGCGGCTGATCGCCAATGTCGAAGGCGTGATGAATGCGGTGCTGGTGAAGGGTGACGCGGTGGGGGCGACACTGTATTACGGCCGTGGTGCAGGGGCCGAGCCTACCGCCAGCGCCGTGGTGGCGGATCTGGTGGATGTGACGCGCATGCACACCGCCGACCCTGAGCATCGCGTGCCGCATCTTGCGTTCCAGCCCGATCGTTTGAGCGACACCCCCATCCTGCCGATGGAGGAAGTCGAGACCGCTTACTACCTTCGCTTGCGTGTGGCCGATAAGCCCGGCGTGCTGGCGGACATCACCCGCATCCTGGCCGATGGCGAGATTTCGATCGACGCCATGCTGCAAAAAGAGCCCTCGGAGGGCGAAGATCAGGCCGACATCATCATGCTCACGCACCTCACCCGCGAAAAGCACATCAACACTGCGATTGCGCGTATCGAAGCCTTGCCGACGATTTCCGGCAAGGTGACGAAGATTCGGCTCGAAGAATTGGCAAGCTGACCCGTAGGGTGGGTCAGCATGACCCACGCGTTTTTATGGTGAGCCGACAACGCGTGGGTCACACGTGACCCACCCTACGATCTCCAGGGATACACCTTATGCAATACATCTCCACCCGCGGTCAGACGCCGCCTAAAAAATTCAGCGAAATCCTGCTAGGCGGCCTGATGCCAGACGGCGGGCTCGCCATGCCCGAGCGTTACCCGCGTGTGAGTGCAGAAGAGTTGGCCCGCTGGCGGAATCTTTCATACCCGGCGCTTGCCTTTGAGGTGCTGTCCCGATTTGCCACGGATATCCCGGCCACCGAGCTCAAAGCCCTCATCGATAAAAGTTACACCGCACGCATTTTTTGCAATGCCATGCACGGTGAGCCCTGCGCCGACATCACGCCGATCCGCACGCTCGAGCCCGGGCTGCATGTGCTGGCGCTCTCCAATGGCCCCACGCTCGCCTTCAAAGACATTGCCATGCAGCTTTTGGGCAATTTATTCGAGTGGGCGCTCGCTAGGAATCACGATGAGCTCAACATCCTGGGCGCGACCAGCGGCGACACGGGCTCAAGCGCGGAATACGCCATGCGCGGCAAGCGCGGCATTCGCGTTTTCATGCTTTCGCCCCATGAGCGGATGAGCGCTTTTCAAACCGCGCAGATGTTTTCGTTGCAAGACCCGAACATCGTGAATATCGCGGTGCGCGGTGTGTTCGATGATTGCCAGGACATCGTCAAGGCCGTCTCGCATGATCTGCAATTCAAGGCCGACAAGCGCATCGGCACGGTGAATTCCATCAACTGGGCGCGGGTCAGCGCGCAGGTGGTGTATTACTTCAAGGCCTATTTCGCGGTCACGCAATCGAATGACGAGGAAGTCTCGTTCTCGGTGCCCTCGGGCAATTTCGGCAATATCTGCGCCGGCCACATCGCCCGCATGATGGGCCTGCCGATTCGCAAACTCATCCTGGCCACGAATGAAAACAACGTGCTCGATGAGTTTTTCAAAACCGGCATCTACCGCCCTCGCAGCACCGCCGAGACCCCGCAGACCTCCAGCCCTTCGATGGACATCTCCAAGGCCTCCAATTTCGAGCGCTTTATTTTCGATCTACTGCAAGGCGACGCAGGCCGTGTGCGCGCACTCTGGCAAGAGGTCGATCGCGGCCGCGCCTTTGATCTTTCAGCGGACCCGGCCTTTGGTCGCGTGGCGGAATACGGCTTTGTCTCGGGCACCAGCACCCATGCTAATCGCATCGAGACAATTCAAAAAGTCTTCAAGCAATTCGGTCAAGTGGTCGATACCCATACCGCCGATGGCATCAAGGTGGGCTTGGAACACCGCGAACCGGGCGTGCCCTTGGTGTGCCTGGAAACGGCGTTGCCAGCGAAATTTTCCGAGACGATTGTCGAAGCCCTGGGCCACGCCCCGGCGCGGCCAGCAGGCTTTGAGGCGATCGAATCGCTGCCCCGCCGCTGCGAGGTGATCGATGCGGATGTGGCGGTGGTTAAGGGGATTATTTCCCGGCAGCTTCGCGGCTGAGTCGCTCGGCCTCCGGCATCCCCGCTGGCACCCACCGCTGGCGCTGCGCACATCCCGCGTGCCGGCTTGCCATGTTTGCCGGCGGTGGAACTTTTCAGCTGGCCTCACTACTGAGGCGCGTTGTCAAAACCACCTAGAGGTATCTGTAATGTTTCAAAAAGTCCCTCCCTTGGGGCCGTTGCCTAAAGCGGGCTGCGTTTCCGACAAGACCCTTGTGAATACCCAGTCGTATGAGGGCGCTCATGATGTTCTATCCGGTGCGCCCGAATCCGCCACCGGCGAAGCAGCGTTGAAGGCCATGATGGCCATTCGAGAAAACCTGAAACAGGTCGAGACAGACCCCCAGGCAGCTCCCGAAATCCTCCAGCGTGTCTCCATTGAGGGTGTGCGTCAGGCTGAAACCTTGCACCGCACCTTGAGCAAGGAGCTCATCGCGCTCCAGCAAGAAGAGCGGAAGCTATCGCCCCCGTCCTATTTGTCGCCACGAGCCGTGCTGTTGTCATCGGATGCCGAGGGCGTCTGCCCGTCATTCAAGGTGCGCACCAGTGAAGCGGATGATAACGTGTTGGTCCGGCAGAGCGCCCTGAGTCAGGCCGAGTTTCGCGTGATGCAGAGCCGTCGCGTGCTCGATGAGATCCGCGATCTGGCTGGCGAGCCACCGAATAACCTGCAAGACCTTTTGCTTTGATGAGACAAGGCGCTATGGCCCGGGGCGCGCCCGGGCCATAGCGATCAGGCCTCTACATGGCGCAGCGACAAGTCGATCGCCCGCACATCCTTGGTGAGGCTGCCGACCGAGATGCGATGCACCCCGG
>JBEAUN010000090.1:0-7165 GCA_041161415.1 Pseudomonadota bacterium
CTTCTTCGTTGGCGCCCAAGCGTTGACCCGTGGGCTAAAATCGTCCAAAAGCACCCCTACTCAAGCGCATGCGGCTACGACCGGAACAACTCGAATCCATCACCCGCTTAGTGAAACACTGGCTGGGCGAGGACGCCGTCATCTGGCTCTTCGGCTCGCGCCTGGATGATGCGCGTCGCGGCGGGGATATCGATCTCTACATCGAAATCGCTGACCATGAGCTCATGCGCGCGATGCGCTGCAAAGTCGAGTTGCAAGACGCGCTGGACCTGCCTGTCGATCTGATTGTGCGCAAGCCGGATGATGCCTCACCGATTGCCAACATCGCCAAATCCACCGGGATACGCCTGTGACCGACCACCTCCAACTGATCCGGCAAAAGCTCGACCACCTGGCGCGCATGCGCCAGTACCTGGACTACTCGCTGGGCCAAACCGCGGCGCTGTTGCCGATCAAAGATTGGTCTTCCTTGAGCGCGGAAAATCACGAAACACTCGCGGCTTTCAGGGTGCGTTTTGGGGAGTTTCAGGAACACCTTGGCAAAACCATGCGCGCTGTTGCCATAGAAGAAGAACAAAAGACCGAGCCCTTCGGCGCGGTGCTGGCCTACATGGAAAAACTCGGCGTGCTGCACGACCCGTTGTGGTGGAAGTCGATCCGCGAATTGCGTAATGCCGTGAATCATGAGGTTGAAGACGACCCCACCCGGCTGGGCGCATTTTTCCTGCAGATGACACAGGCGGTGCCGGCGCTGTTTGTATGCCACGACAAACTGCGGGCCTTTTGTCACGCGAGTTATGGCATCGAGTCACACCACCCCTGACCCGGCCGCTCGTCTAGTTTGATAAAATCCGCGCTTTATCACGAACCTGCCGCAGGGGCCACCGCGCCTCTTCCTGGAGCAAACATGGATTTCGAGAAGGCCCGTTTCAACATGGTCGAGCAGCAGATTCGCCCGTGGGAAGTGCTGGACACCCACGTGCTGGACACGCTGCTCGAACTCAAGCGTGAAGATTTTGTGCCGCCCGCGCATCGATCGCTGGCGTTTGCCGATGTCGAATTGCCGCTTGGCGAAAAGCCTGGCGAGCATATGCTCTCGCCCAAGGTCGAGGCGCGCATCCTGCAAGCGGTGCACATCAGAAAATCCGACAAGGTGCTGGAGATCGGCACTGGCAGTGGCTTCATGGCGGCGCTGTTGGCTGCGCATGCTGATCATGTCACCACGCTGGAAATCAGCGTCAAGCTCGCCGCCTTGGCGCGCGCCAATCTTGCCCGCGCCACGATCCACAATGTCACGGTAGTGGAGGGCGATGGCGCCCGCGGGTTTGCCGCCGAGGCGCCCTATGATGTGATTGTGCTGTCAGGCTCAACACCCGTGTTGGCGCCGGAACTGCCCGCGCAGCTTAAAGTCGGTGGGCGGCTGTTTGCCGTGGTGGGCGAGGGCGCGGCGATGCAGGCGCAACTCATCACCCGCGTGGGCGAAACGCAATTCCAAACGGTGGGGCTCTTTGAGACCAGCATCGCCCCGCTGGAAAACGCGCCGCAACCTGCTCGCTTCAACTTCTGACGATGACCCAGATGATTAAGCAAATTACCCCGCATGAGCTCGCCTCGATGCTGGCCCCGGATGCGGGCGTGGTGCCCTTTTTGCTCGATGTGCGCGAGCCGGAGGAATTCGAGATCTGCCGTATTACCGGCGCCACCTTGATGCCGATGCGCAGCGTGCCCGAGCAGCTGGGCCAGTTGCCGGATGATCAACCAATCGTGTGCATTTGCCATCACGGTGGCCGCTCAATGCAGGTGGCAATGTTTCTCGCCGCCCGCGGTTATCAAAACGTGATCAATCTCACCGGCGGCGTACATCGCTGGGCGCAGGATATCGACCCTGCGATGCCGACCTACTGACATGGCCCACCCCACGCGCCTCGTTCGCAGCCTTCTTGTGTGCTGGATGCTTGCATCTGGCCCGGCGGGGGCCGCGGATCTGCTTGAAATCTATCGCCTTGGCCAAGCCCATGACGCGCAATATGCCGCCGCCCGCGCCGAGCGCCTAGCTGCGGAGGAGCGCATCCCGCAGGGGCGCGCCGGGCTGATGCCGTCTGTAGGGCTTAATGCCAGCACCGCGTACAATGACGCTGACATCGTGCAGCCCGCCTCTGGCAATCAAAGCTACAACACCAATAGCTACAGCCTGCAGCTCACCCAGCCGCTTTTCCGCTGGCAAAACCTGGTGCAATTCGACCAGGCCAAGCTGGCCGTGGCGCAAGCCGAGGCGGCCTTCTCAGGCGCTGGGCAAGAGCTTGCGTTGCGGGTGGTGCAGGCGTATTTCGATGTGCTCTACGCCCAGGATGTGCTGGCCTTCACGCAAGCGCAAAAAACCGCCATCGTGCAGCAGCTCGAGCAGGCGCGGCGCAATTTTGAGGTGGGCACCGCCACCATCGTCGACACCCATGAAGCCCAGGCGCGGCATGATCTGGCGGTGTCACAAGAAATTGCCGCGCAAAATGATCTCGCGGTCAAGCAGCAATCTCTGACCTCGATCATCGGCCGCGAGGCAGGTGCGCTCTCAAAATTTCGCGACACCCTGGTGATTGAGCGCCCGCAGCCGGATGAGGCCGCCGCCTGGGCCGCCAGCGCGGAAGCATCCAGCCCCGCGGTGCGCGCGCAACAGGCCGCTTATGAAATCGCCCAGCGCGAGATCGAGCGCAACCGCGCCGCGCACTACCCCACGCTCGATGCCGTGGCGAGCTACAACCACAACCGCAATCCGGTCTCACCCACCGCCAGCGAAACCAACACCCAGGTGGTGGGCCTGCAGCTTAACCTGCCAATCTACGCCGGCGGCGCCTTGCGCTCGCGTGAGCGCGAGGCGGTGGCCCTGGCAGAGCGCGCCCGCAATCAAGCTGATTTCACCCGCCGCCGCGCCGCGCAAGAGGCCCGGCAAGCCTATCTGGGGGTGACCTCGGGCATCGCGCAAGTCAAAGCCCTGGAGGCCGCACTTGCCTCCTCGCTGCTGGCGCTCGACTCCAACCAGACCGGCATGGAAGTCGGGGTGCGCATCAATATCGATGTGTTGAATGCCCAGGCGCAAGTCTTCGCCACCCGCCGCGATCTCGCCCGGGCGCGCTATGACACCTTGCTCGCCCAGCTCAAGCTCAAAGCCACCACCGGCACATTGGGCGAAGAGGACATCCGGGCAATCAATGCGCTGCTTGAAAAGTAACACGGCGATGGGTGGGCCCATCGCCGTGCGGTGATACGTGCTCAGCGCGAACCGGGCGCTCTCAGAAAAGCTTCGACCAACGCAAACCCACACCCAGATCATCGGGCGCGGTAGCGTCATGCCCGGGTGAGGCGCGGTGCATGAGGAAGGTCGAGATCTGTGCATCGCGCCCGGCCGGGGCGGCATAACGCAGCTCGGTGCGCACTTCGCGCCCGGCGGGTGAGAGCCCCACGCTTTGCTTGGCGAATTGCAGATTGCCGTTTTCATCCTGCGCTTGCGGCAGATCGAAATCGAGGCTGCCCGAACGCAGTCTGAGCGGCTGCGAAACCGCAAAACTCAGCCGGTCGCCTGACTTGAAGGCATCCGCACGCATCAGCCCAAATGACACCGCATCGCCGCGCAGACTGCTGTGGGCGGTGATGAGGCTGTCTGCGGCATTGGCTTGCGCGGGGGTGGTCATCAGGGTGTAGCTGGCAAAGCCCGCCCAGCCATCACGCAGCTTCACCGCGCCATCGAGGGTGGCAAAGCGGCTCTGCAGCCGCCCTTCCATGCGCAGCACCGAGGCGCCCTGGGCGCCCAACAAGGCGTCGTTTTCAGCCAGCTGCCCGGCGGTGAGGCTGATTGCCCCGGCTTGGCTTACGCGGCTGATGCCACCCACCCACAGGTTGGCGCGCGGCTGGGTGGTGCCTGCCGTCACCGGCTGGCTTGATTGATCGGCAAAGCTGTCTGCCGCCGTGGTGGTGAGCAGCCCGGTCTTCAGTTTCCAGCCCCCTGCCAGCGGCAGGCCCACGCCCAAGTGGGTGTGCCGCGGCACCAGAGAAAACATCGGGTTGGCAAAATCAGCCGCCGCGGCGCGGGTGTCGGTGAGCTCGCTGGCGCTCCCGAAAAAATGCGCAGCCAAGCCATTGCCGCCCGCCGCCCATTCGCGCCCATTGGCTTGTCGTGACACCAGCGCGAACCCGGCGAGAGAAGCCTGCGGCCGGCCGGCGGTTTCATACTGAGCCAGTGCATTGGGCGCAGCCAAATGGATATCGGTGAGCTGATTGAATTCCGCCATGTAGCGCGAGCCATCGGGCAAGACGCGCTCGACCATCATGTTGCGCCGCCCCGCGTCTTGCAACGAGGCCGCTAGCGCCGGCGCCGCCTGAGTGCTGATGGCAGTCGACACATCCATCACAAAGCCGCGACCGAAATCATCGGTGGCCACGGTATGCAGCGATTTCGCCTTGAGCGCGCCGCCGCTTGCCGCCGGGGCAGCAAGCTTCAACGACGCACTGGGCGCCTTGGTGCTGTTCTTGGTGGTGATCATGGTGGCGCCGACCGGCTGCATCGCCTTGGTGGCATTCACCAACCCCCAGCCGTAAATCTCATCCACCCCGGGTGCGCCCAGATCAGTGGCTGTTTGAAAGAGAATGGAGGCGATCTCTTCGGCCTTGAGTTGCGGCCAATAGGATTTCACCAGCGCCGCCACACCGGCCACATGCGGGCTCGCCATCGAGGTGCCGCTCATGTAGGCATAGCCGCTGCCGTAGGTCGAGATGATATCCACCCCCGGCGCCACCAGATAAAAATTGCGCGTGTCGCCGGCTTTATTCGACCAGCTGGGCATGGCGTTATTACTATCGACCGCCCCCACCGCGATGATGCGCCCCAAGGCCCAGGATTCCTTGGCATAGCGGGCCGGCCAGGAGGGGTTGGCTGCGCCTTCATTGCCGGCGGCGGCCACCAGCAGCATGCCCTTGCCCACGGCATAGCGCACTCCGGCTTCGGCACCCGGGCCGCCGCCCAGGCTGGCATTGGCGATCGGGCTGTAATCGGCGGCCACTTGGAGACCGCGCTCGACCGCGGCATAGCTCATGTTGCCCCAGCGGTCGGACACCCTGATGGGCAGAATTTTCGCTTCAGGCGCCACGCCCACGCTGCCCGCATTATTCGCCGCTGCGGCGATGATGCCGGCCACATGGGTGCCGTGGCCTTCGCTATCTGAGGTGTCTTTGCCCAGTCGCGGGCTTGATGTGTTGTACCCGGGCAGCACCGAGGCTTTAAGATCAGTATGCCGCGCATTGACGCCGGTATCGATCACCGACACCGTCACGTTTTTGCCGGTCGCCCCTTGCGCCCAGACCGTGGGCACGCCGATTTGCTGTAGCTGCGGCGACCATTTCAATTCCGTGGGATACGCCGTCACCGCCTGGGCGGTGAGATCATCGGCCTGGACGGCGGGGGTAAAAGCAAATGCAATCAGGCTGGCGATGAGGCGGGGGCGATGCGGCCAAGGGCGGGAAAGTTGCATAGCAAACTCCTGGGAAAAGCAGCAAGGGACAAATTCGCGGCGGGTTGAATTTGACCACATCCACAACCAAAAGTTGCAGCTGTCTTATCTCACCTTGAATATCCCCGACGGCACAGGCTTGTTGATACACTGCGCGCCACCATGAAGCCCATCCACCCCCGCCCCTCGCTGCCACCCGATTCGCTCGCTTTCGCACTCCTTGAAGCCGCCCGGCTGATCGACGCGGTGACTGAGGGCGGCACGCTCACCGAGGCGCTCGCCGCCAAGGCCCATGCCTGGACCCCCGCCCAGCGCGGCGCGATCATGGATCTGGCGTATGGCACCTTACGTGATTTCGGCCGCGGCGATTTTTTTCTCGGCCGCTTGCTGCATAAGCCGCTCACCGAGCCCTTGCTGCATGCGCTGCTGCGGGTGGCGCTGCATCGCTTAGAGCGCGCGCCACACACCGCGCATGTGCTGGTGAGCCAGGCTGTCGAAGCCGCGCAGACCATCAAGCAAGGCGCGGTGAAAGGCTTAGCCAATGCGGTGCTGCGCAATTTCCTGCGCCAGCAAGAGACGCTATTTAACGAAGCCCAGCATGATGCGGTGGCCCATCACTGCCACCCGCGCTGGTGGATTCGCGCCTTGCAACGCGACTGGCCACAGACCTGGCAAGCGATACTGGACGCCGGCAACCAGCACCCGCCGATGAGCCTGCGCGTCAATCTCCGCCGCAGCACGCGGGCAGCTGCTGGCGAAGCCCTCATGGCCGCCGGCATCGCCAGCCAGGAGATCGGCGAGGCGGGCTTACTGCTGGATAAACCCTGCCCGGTATCGCAGCTGCCCGGCTTTGCCGAAGGCGTGCTGTCAGTGCAAGATGCCGGCGCCCAGCGCGCAGCGGCGTGGCTTGGCGCAACAGATGGCATGCGCGTGCTGGATGCCTGCGCCGCCCCCGGTGGCAAGACAGCGCATATTCTGGAGCGCGCAAAAGTCACGCTTCTCGCCCTGGATGCCGATGCCACGCGTGCCGCGCGCATCACTGAAAACTTAACCCGCCTTGGGCTTTCCGCCACTGTGAAGGTGGCAGATTGCCGCGACACGGGAAGCTTTCATGACGGGGCACTCTTCGATCGCATTCTGGCCGATGTGCCCTGCTCAGCCTCGGGCGTGGCGCGCCGCCACCCGGACATCAAATGGCTGCGCCGCGAGGCCGACATCGCGAAATTCGCCGCGCAACAGCGCGAGATTCTTGATGCACTCTGGCCGCTGTTGGCCCCGGGAGGGCAGATGCTCTATGCCACCTGCTCGGTGTTTCGCGCGGAAAATCAAAGCCAGGTGGAAAGCTTCTGCGCACGCCACCCGGATGCAAAGCGCCTGCCGATTGAAGCCGCACTCGATCAGCCGCTCGCACCATGTGCCCAGCATGATGGCTTTTATTACACGCTGATCGGTAAGCCGGGGTAGGCCAGCGTGGGTGCTTGACTTGTCACCCACGCGTTGTCGGCTACGAGGGGCAACGCGTGGGTAACTGCGTTACCCACCCTACAGGCAATGCCATTAAGTTAATAAAAAACAACCTATAATCATGTATTTGTGATACTATTCCAGCACTTTAAAAGCACAAAGCATGATGACCATGACTTTGCAACTCCCGTGCCATCTTTGCGGAT
>JBEAUN010000106.1:0-7388 GCA_041161415.1 Pseudomonadota bacterium
ACCCAAGAGTGCTGGCTCAGCAGTGAGCACACTCGATCCAGAGGCGTTGATTTCTGACCTGCGGATGCACGCCGACAGATTCGCGGAATGTAAGGCGCAGGCATCTCGCTTCGCGCATCAGATCGATATGCTGTCAGCCAAGGCAGCGCTGGAAACGAAGGGCGCGAGCGAACTTGATGCTGCAAGTGAGTCTCTCGAAAGCGCGAGAGCGGATCATGAACGCGCGCAAGACTCGGTGAATCAGTTGCGCAGCGACCTTAAGAAACAAGAAAAAAATTACCAAGCACTATCGGCCCGTTTGGACAATCAACGGGTTGGGCTAGAAAACCTGTCAACAGAACAGCGAAAAATGGGAATCAACTGGGTCAGGCGGATGATGGACGCCACTGACCCTGTGGCCATGTCCTCTCACATCCGAAAAGTATTGGATGCTGGCGAGACATCCGCGCAAAGCTCGGATGACCTGTTGAGTGAGCTTGTTAGTCAATGCGGACGCGAACTCATCCCGATTAACCAAAACGCAGCGCGCAATCCGGCGGATAGCCATGTGCTGGGTATGCTGCGAAAACAGATCGGGCTTGCGACAAACCTCGATGTGCTGAAACAGAAAGTCGATTTCCTCAGAAACCATCTGATCAGCGGGGACGCGTGGGTTCGCCAGCGTATTGAAAACGGCCTTTCTGAAAAGGCCGAGAAATTCAATCTTTCTATCGGCATACTGACACGATTGACGCAAATAGAAGGAGCGGCATCCTCTCAATCCTTCCGGGGGGCATCAAGTGCGCAGAGGACCGCGTATTGGAATGATCTGGTTAAACTCACTCGCGCAATTTCGGAGTACATCAACGGTGCCGTGCGCTATCTCCTGCACCATGAGCTTTACGGGGATCCGCTGAAAGCGATCTCGGAGACGCCTGAATTTATGCAACTGATGTTCGGCGCACAAAGAGTGGAAGACATTGCGGATTCTTTGGCCGATACCTTCGCGGCCAGTGCCCAGTTAAAATCCAGACACAAAGCCCAGATCCGCCAAAATCTGGATCATCCCGAGGGCATGCTGCGTGTTTTTTTTCAAGGCATGCTGGAAAAGATGGATCGCAGTTTGGGCAGAATCAACAACCACACGTTTGTCGGTGACGTCGTTAAACGCATCGCCGCTGATGAGATAGGCCAGCTTAAAGCACTGCTTGGGGATAGCGACTCCAACACAGAGCACAGCCTGCTTAACCACATGCAGCACCTGCTCAAGCAAGAAGAGCCTTCCCGGATTAAACGCCAACTACAAACCCTGCTTGAATCCAAGGATTCTCGTTCAGTGGAAACCCACGATGCTCATCTGACTGGCATCGATAGGCGCATGCGATCAAGAATCCTAGCTGTGGGCCAGCGACTGGAAAGTAAGGAAGATGCCATCTCGCAGACCGATACGGACCTCAAGCAGACTGAAGAACATATCGAGGCAATCCGCAGCAGGCTCGAAGCGGCTTGCCAACTGCGTAGCAATACCCAAGAAGCATTAAATCTTGCCCAAGCGAAATACGAGTCTGCGCATTGGATGGCCGGGCAACACAAGTTGCAGGTTCAATCAATCCGCAACCAGCACGATGCAATCATGGGCGAACTGGATACGTTACAGCGCCACATTCTGGAGAATCCTGCATCCGTCGCTCGTCAGGTGTTCGCTCCGGGGGCATACGGTCGTTTGGTGGAGCGACATCTATTGGCAAATAACGAGGCCTTGCAGCAACACATGGCAAAGAACGGCGCAGCCGGATTGTATGACGACGCGGCATCCTTGCTTAACGCGGTCTCAGATGTCGTGGCTTGGCTCACTGCTCCGGAAAATGCCGATCACCCGCATCTTGATGACGATATTGTGTTCCACGAAAAAGCGATGGGACGGGTCTTCGACCAGCAAGAAGGCACAAACCGCGCACGGCTTACGATCAGCAGTCGCGTGAGTGCCTCGCGACGCAGTGATGGGACGCTATCCATTGAGCACATGTATCCGAGTGCAGTGGGCGCATTTGAGGCGGAGGAGGCAAGAGCGCAGCAGCTTCAGGCAGAGAACCAATGATCTGTTCTTGTTCATGCCCGTCATTCTCCTGAATTTGACGTACTCCGAGAGCGGTCAGGTGTTACGGCCTAAAGGGGGCGTTCGTGCCCATTGACGGACGGGCTAATGGGTGGCCCTGTCGACGCCGCGCAAAGTCACCCACGGCGTAGATACTGAATCGTTTCAAGCCGGTGGCGTCAATTCGTAGCTCGTGCTTCGGCCACTGGCCCCGGATTTGTTCAGAACCCCGCGTTCCAGCAATTCGGTGATGTCGCGAAGAGCCGTGTCCTGTGAGCATTTGGCAATTGCCGCCCACTTGCTGCTGGTGAGCTTGCCGTCAAATCCATCAAGCAATTTGTTGAGCAGCTTGATCTGCCGATCATTCAGCGCGGTGCCGGCCCAGTGCTGCCAGAAGCGCGCCTTTGCCAATACCGATCCCAGCGTTTTCTCAGCCCCTTCTACAGCGCTGAGCAGGCAAGCGAGGAACCACTTCAGCCACTCGGTGACGTCCATCCCGCCTTTCTGCGTGGCTTCGAGGCGGTCGTAATAAGCCTTGCGCTCGCGCTGTATCTGAGCCGACAGGCTGTAGTAACGCTGCGCGGATGGCTCCGCACGCGCCAGCGCCATGTCACCGACCGCACGCGCCATGCGGCCATTGCCATCCTCAAAGGGGTGGAGGGTGACAAACCATAGGTGGGCCAAACCCGCTTTGACCACTGGGTCATCGTGCTGATCAACATTGAACCACAGCAGAAAATCTGCCATCTCGGCATCCAGCCGATGGGCCGCAGGCGCCTCAAAGTGGACCTTTTGGCGATGCACGGGCCCCGAGACCACCTGCATCGGGCCTTCTGCGTCGTCCCGCCATTGGGCGACACGGATTTTGGAGAGCCCGCTGTATCCTGTGGGGAACAGGGCGGCATGCCAACCATACAGGCGCTCTGCTGTGAGCGGCGCGTCGTGCTTCTGGGTTGCATCCAGCACCATGTCTACCACGCCGTCAACGCTACGGTCCGCTGGGGCCAGGGCACCAATGTCGACACCGAGCCGGCGGGCGAGGGATGAACGCACCGAATAGGGGTTGAGTTTTTCGCCTTCGATTTCGCTGGTTTTGAGCACATCCTCTGTCAAAACGCGCAAAGTGGCCTGGTCGCGCGCGCCTAACCCCAAATCGACCATGCGACCCAAAAGGTGTCCTCGCGCAAGGTGAACTTGCGCGAGAAGAGGCGCGAGTTGCTTGTGGTCATAGTCCCAATGCGGCCAGCCCTCGCGCTGCCAAATGTATCGCTTATCTTCGCTTTTCATGCGGTGATTGTGGCCGGCTTTCGCCGCACCGTCAACGCAATCGCCGCATGTTTTGCGGCCTTTGAGAGGGGTTGGGCAAAAGGCAAGACGCGACCCTCGACCCCCGGGCTAATGGGTGGCCCTATCGACGCCGCGCAAAGTCCCCCACGGCGTAGATACCGTCTCTCCCGTCAACCTTCATGGGCATAACAAGGGCATAGGGTTGTCGGGTTTTGAGTACGCCGAAGCAAGGTGGGCGAGTTTTTGCTTTGCCTCGAGCGAGCAATCGCTGGCAGAGCGCCTTGATGTGAGGGTTGTGCTGTATTGAGGTCACGGCGGCCATGTAGAGCACGGCACGGATTCTTGCTGGGCCGGCCTTGGACAGGCGGGCTTTGTCGCGGACAGATGAGCCGGACTGATGTTCGACGGGCACCCGTCCCAAGTAAGCGGCAAGCTGTTCGGTTGTTGCCCACTTGCGGGCCTACGCCAGGAATGCTCAACAGCGGCTCGACCCCGCAGTGATCGTCATTCCCGCGCAGGCGGGAATCCAGCGTCGTTGCATTCTGGATTCCTGCCTACGCGGGAATGACGGGTGAGCCCCGTAGGGTGCGTAACGTGTTACGCACGCGTCGTCCCTCGTAGCCAACAACGCGTGCGTAACAAGTTACGCATCCTACTGCCACTGGTTAAATTTAAAGACCTGCCCCAGTGTTCCTCGTTAGATGCATCGGTGGCGCCCATGACGAAGCAGCGTTTCCACACGTTGGCACATCGATGTCGTTCAGGATGGTATGGCGTCCCACCATTAAAGCCAGACGAGCAACGCTTGAGCCTTGCGCTATTTGATCGGCAGCCATGTTTTGCCGTCGTCTTCCGTCTGCCAAAGCTTGCCCTCCACCGTGCTCGCAAAAGCCTTGCTGCCATCGCGTGAGTAGAACAAACGGTCAAAGTAGTGAGGCGGCTCGGTTGTTTCCACCCAGGTCTTGCCACCGTCACTTGTGTAGGCGAACTTGAATGGTGGCTGGCCCCATTTTAACGACACAACCACGCCATGCTGCTTGTCGCGGAAGGCGGGTATTCTCGGGAGCCTGGAGCGAGGAAGGTTGGACTCCACCCAAGTTTTGCCGAGGTCATTGCTCTCATACATGTGGGTCTGGAACGCCGCGGGTTTGTGACAGCGCAAAACGCCATCCGCCGAGATGGCGAAGTTGTTTGCCGACACGGGAAGCGTGCGCATCTCGACATGCCCCGAAGTGAGATCCAGCGCTGATAGCTGGCGAGCGGGGACTGTCGTGAACAGCACATCGCCATACAGCTGGGACTGCGGCAGCACGCCTTGAAGATCGAACAACAAATTCACATCCGTTGTGTGGCTGGCCAAGAGTTGCCATTGGTCGCTGCCGACGGGGGCTCGGTAGATCTTCACATCCTTTCCTTGGAGCAGTGTGAGAAACACGCTTTCGCGCCAGAGATTCAGGCTGACGATAAGCCCCAAGGGCAGGTTGCCGCTTAGGGACTGCCAAGTCCGACCCCGATCATTGGTGATCCTGACCGTGCTGAATTCGCCCGCTGCCATCCACTGAGACTCGGAAAGAACCAAAACAGAGTCGACCGACACACGCTCACCGATATCGAAGAGCTTGCGCGCACCGCCGAGTTTCCATCGTCCGACCGCGCCATTTGCGCTGCCGTACAGCAATGCCCCATCACCGATGTCTTGCGCGTCCAGAAAACCGTAGCTGAGTTGCACGGCTGCCCTGTGTGTTGAGCCCATGAAGGCAGGGATGGATGCCTCGTCCCAAGACAGCCGGGGCTTGGACATCATGGGCAACAAGTCGGGAAATATCTCGCGAACGATTTGTGGTGTCAGTTCGCTCTCACCCAGCAGGTCATGCGTCAGCGCGGTGCGCTGACTACCGTCTTGCGAGCCGGTCTGCACCAGCACGCCCAGGTCAGTGATCTGTCCCGGCTTGATCTCGAAGCGGCTGAACTTCTCGTCGATGTTGAGCCAGGACGAGACGCAGCCGTTGCCACACATCTCAGAAGAAAACTGCACGAAACGGTACTGGCCGGGCGGCAACATTCCGGCATAGACGGCCGACCTGGAGGCCGCATCTTTCTTGGCCCGCACACTGTACTCGACCTCCTTGGGTTCCCCGGCCTGTGGCGCACGCGCGACCTTCAGCGCGTGCCAGTTCTTAAAATATTGCGAGCTTGATTGAACGTTGGGCAGCACGCGAACAAGCAGCGCGCCATCATTCGCGCTCTTGGCCTTGGTATCCCGATACTCAACAGTGGCGCAGCCACCCAGCGCGAGCGCGAGCGCCAGCAGCACAAGCCCGCGTAGCCAAGCCGGCACGATACTGTCAGATAGTTTTGACTCAAATTTATTCACGGTCGATCTCTCCATACAAACTGCAGTTCAGGTTCGGTGTTTAAAATTCAAGCACCAAAATCTCTGACCTCATGAGTTGTGGTTACACCACCCGCCCGCCCTTCAGTCGCTTGAAGGCCTTGGCGAAAATGCGATTGTCCCCCTCGACATTCATCACCCGGATATCCAGCGTCTTGTATTCCGAAAGGGCCTCCAGGATGCGGGCTCTGACATTCGCAGCGCGATCGCGGTCGTGAAAGGTGTACCAGGGCGTGATACGAAACGCGATCAGGTAACACGGCTCAGAAGGAAAATGCTTGACGCGTTTTTTGACCAACCACGCCTGCCGCAGCCGAGGTATTTTTGCCAGCGCACTGACAATCGCCTCTGCCGTGGCCGCGGGCAAATCATGCCGATCGAAACGCTCGTTTGAATGCACCCGCGTGCGTTCATCTTCGGCCTGCTGTCGATTCTTGGCATGCCGCAGCAGATGCTCATGCCACACCGTGGCCTCGTCCATGCGCCCTTCCCGGGCATGGTAGTCGCGCAATGCTGCACAGGCCTCGCACGACAGCAGTTCATCCATCGTCATGGCCGATTCAACAAGCGCCACACCCGCCGCGTCATTCCGCCACAGCAAACGCGTGCCCAATAACAAACACACCCTCGGGTCGCCGCGGTGTTGTTCATGCAGCGCTGTGAAATAGGCCAGCGCGTCCTCGGGATTCTCCGTCAGCGCTTCAATCAACAGCCCGCGTTCGATTTCCTCATCCAGAGAAAATGCCGCGCCCTCGGCATGACGGGCATTGAGCTCTTCCAGCCGGCGGCGTTGTTTCTGCACAGTCTGGTAGCGCTCCATCCACGACGGCGACACCGCTTCCACCCAGTGGGTGTCGAAGCTTTCCGTGAGCGAATCCAGCGCCGGCATCAACAAACGATCGGCACGAGCCTCCAGCGCAGACATCGAAAACTGCGCCGCCTCACCAATCGCCGCGAGACGATCGGTGAGACAAGGATGGGTGTCCGCGCAATCGGTCTTTCGTGCCAAAGCCTCATCGGAAAAACGGGCGATCGATTCCGCATCGAGATCGACGGACATGGTTTCTTGCATCCGCGCATAAGGCAAAAACCCAGGCTGGGGCTCGACATCGGCGCGCTTATGCACACCCGGCCAGAAACGCTGATCAAGATAAGCCGCCATCACCGCCGTCATGGTCAGCGCTTGTGCCAACGCCGGCGGCGAGGTGAGCCGCGCCGCGATCGCATCGGCCTGGAATTCATCAGCCCGCGCCAACGGAAACGAATACGCATTGAAATACGGCACAAACCACTTCATGAAAGGCTTGAACAACCACGCCCCCCAACCGCTATCCCGCTCGACAGTGGACAGCAGCGAACTCCATCGCAAACGCTGCCGATACACCCAATGCGCCATGCGGCCATGACGCTTGGCAAGATGACCGAATTCATGCGCCAACACCGCAGCGAACTGATCCACCGTCAAGGCCTTCAACAAAGGCAGCCCCAACACAAGATAATTCCGTGAAGGCCCGACAAGACCAAAGCGCGGCTCTTGCACCACTGCAGCGTTGAACGAAGGCGTAATCAACACATGATGAAAGCGCGGCGCCCCCAACTGCACACGCAGTCGCTCAATCAACGCAAACAACTCCG
>JBEAUN010000131.1:0-4686 GCA_041161415.1 Pseudomonadota bacterium
CTTCTTCCTTTGCCGCGCCCACATAAAGCGGATGAATGCCAAAGCCGGCGCGCACCGCTGGGTGTTGGTGGGCGAGCGCTGCTACCGCAGAAAAATTATCCGCCGACACCGCCGGCACCACCACGCAGACCACACCCGCCTCGCTAAAACGCGCGATGACATCCCGCCGATCCGAGTCGAATTCCGCGGCATCCAGATGGCAGTGAGTGTCGATCAACATGCTAAGCCTTGCACGCCCCCGCGAGTGTCTTCGCCTCCTGCCCCAGCCAGGTGCGCAGCTCGCCCAGCCATTTTTGCATCGCTTCATTCAGCGCCTCGGCGCCGCCTTCCGCATCCGCAAAGCCCGCACTCGCCACCACCTCGAAACGACGCACCGGGCCTTCGCCCTTGGGCACCATCAACCGCACCCGCGCTTCGATGCGCCCGACACTTTCATTCGCGCTGCTGAAATCCTGCACAAATTCATCCAGCTCGACTCTAAGCCGGCAGCCACCCTGCCCGCTTTGCGGCAGCCCGCGCTTTAAGCCCACCATCACCAATTCCGCCGGGCTCGCCACCCAGCGTGAGCGCGCATACACCTCGCGCCGCGAGGCCTTGGCATAGCGCAGCCGATAGCCCATCTGGCTGGTTTCAAGCCAGCTTGGCGCACGCAAGGAAATATCCGCGATCGGCAACGCAGCGGGGCTTGCCGCGGCCGGCACATTCAGCTCGAAACGCTGCGGCGAGGCCTCCTTCGTCGGGCTGATCGAACACCCGGCCAAGGCCAAAAGCGCCAGTGATGACAACAGCATGAAACGTCTAGTTTTGCTCAACACCCATCTCCTCTTCTGACGCGCCCCGGCCGCCTACCGCGCAGCCGGCGCCACAAACCCTGCCTCACCCGGCCCGGGCTTGGGCGCAGGCGGGCCGAAGATAAAGGACTGCGGTGCTTCTTCCGCTCGCTCCACTGCCCGCCCCATCCGGCGCGTGGTCTGGGCCACATCCTCCATCAACGTATGAATCCGCGGCAATGTCTCCTCAATGATCTCCCCACCCGCCTGGGCGGTCACAGCATCGATGCGCGCCACCGCGCCTTGGGCGGTCTGCACCAGATTGCGCAAATCCGCGACCAGCGGCCCGGTGTCGCGGCCGGTTTTTTCCAGCTGCACGATGAGCTTATTGATGCGCTCGACATTCTCCGGGCTAATCGTCTGCTTAAGCGAGCTGGCCACCTGCGGCAGGCTCTCACTCGCTTGCGCCAAATTGCCGCTGGCCGATTGCACATTCGCCAGGGTATCGGACAGCTTGCCAAGATTCTGATCGCTCACCACCAGCGCAATGCGCGAGGCGAGGGTGCGAATGGTGGCGAGTGTCGCGCCCACATCCTCACCGATGATCTCGACACTGGAGGGCTTCAAGGCAATGCGCGGCGTCTCAACACCCCGACCTTCTGGCAACATCGCCCCGGCACCGGGTGGGGTTTGCAATTCGATGTAAGACAAGCCCGTGATGCCCTGAGGCTTTAACTCCGCCAGCGTGGCCGCGGTGATCGGAATATCACGCCGCACACTCACCCGCACCACGATGGTGGAGGCGTCAGCTGGGTCGAGATAAATCTCCTGCACCTTGCCGCAGCGCACGCCGCGAAAGCGCACCTGGGCTTGCGGGTTCAAGCCTGACACGCTGCGCTGGGTCACCAGCAAAAGATCGCGTGTGGCTTCCTTGCTGCCGGATAACCACCAGATCGCCAACAGCACCCCCGCCCCCAGCACAATCGAAAACAGCCCCGCCACCAGCGCATGTGCGCGATTTTCCATCAACGACTCCCTTCCGCTTCAATGAGCGAGCCGAAAAATGAACGAATGAAAGGGTGATCGATGTGGATCACCTCGGACAAGGGCGCTTGCGCCATGAGTTTTTTCTCCGCCAGCACCGCCACTTTGGGTCTGAGTGCTTTCAGTGTATCGAGATCATGCGTGACCAGCACCACGGTGAGCAACAGCTCCTCACGCAGCGACAAAATGAGCTTCACAAATGACGCCGCGCGATCCGGGTCCAGCCCCGCGGTCGGCTCATCCAGCAGCAAAAGCTCCGGCTCAAGGGCGAGCGAACGGGCGAGTGAAACACGCTTGACCATCCCGCCCGACAATTCCGCAGGCATTTTTTTAGCCGTATCCGGATGCAACTCCACCTGCGCGAGTTTCAGCATCACCAGATCATGAATCAGCGATTCATCCAGCATCTTCAATTCGCGCAGCGGGAAGGCGATGTTGTCAAAGACATTGAATGCCGAAAACAATGCCCCGTGCTGAAACAACACGCCAAAGCGCCGCCGCAGCCGCGTGTCGGCCTTGGCATCGCCAGAAAACAAAGGCTCGCCAAAGAGCGCGATCTCCCCCGCGGCAGGCCGCATGAGCCCGAGCATTTGCCGCAGCAAGGTGGTCTTGCCGCTGCCCGAGCCGCCCACCACTGCGACCATCTCGCCACGCGCTACGGTGAAATTCAATTCACGATGCACCCAGTGACTGCCAAAGCGGGTGGAAAGATGGCGCACGCTGATCACCGGCTCGCTCATCCGCCCACTCCCACGCCGCGCATCACCAGCGCAAAAATCGCGTCGATAAAAATCACCACGCTGATCGCCACCACCACCGAGGTGGTAGTGTTCGCCGACAAGCTTTCAGTGTTGGGCACCACACGCAGCCCAAAGTGACAAGCGAGCAAGGCGATCGCGAAGCCAAACGCCACGCCCTTGGCAAGCCCGATGAAAAGATTCGCCACCCGCACCACCCGCGGCAGGCTTTCAAGGAAGAATCCATAGCTCATATCGAGCTGCCAATCCGCCGCCACCATCCCGCCCAGCAGCGCAGCGGCGGTCGTCCACAGCACCAGCAACGGCGTGGCCAGCGACAGCGCCGCCACCTTGGGCAACACCAGCCGCAAGGTGCGCGACACCCCCATGCTGGCGAGCGCGTCGATTTCCTCAGTGACGCGCATCACCCCCAATTGCGCCGTCATCGCCGAGCCCGAGCGGCCGGCCACCAACACCGCCACCAGCACCGGCCCCAATTCCCGCACGAGCCCCAAACCCAAAATATTCACGATGAAGGTTTCCGCACCGAAATTGCGCAACTGCAAGGCGGAGAGATAACTCAGCACCACGCCGATCAAAAACCCGAGCAAGGCACAGATCGGCATTGCGCGCGCCCCAGCTTTGTAAAGCGTCGCGGAAAACTCCTTCCACGGCGCATCGCTTGGGTGGCGCAGGACATGAAGAACATCGAGCACCAATTCGCCAACCAGCGCCACCAGATCACGCAGATGACCAAACACCGCGAGCATGACCGCGCCCAAACGCGCAACCATAAGCAGCGGCATCGGCTTGGGGCGGGGTGTGGGTGCGGTCGTTTGGGTTTGCAACCGCGCAAGCCGCGCGAAGACCGCCTCGCGCTCTGGCGGCAAGACACACCGCGCCGGCAAGCGCGAACCCCAAGCCCGCCACAGCATCAGCGCACCGGCCGAATCGAGCGCAGCAATCGCGCGCAAATCCCACTCGCCTTCGCACTTCGCGGCCTCGTGAAGATCACTTAAAAGCGCTTTTTGACGCGGCCCCACCGCCTCCAGCGTCCAGCGGCCGGTGAGCGCGAAGACCACGCGGCCTTCAATCGTTTGGCGAGTGAGAAGCGGCTCAGTCATCCACCAGCCCGCGCTCGGCGCTCAATGCACGGCTGCGAATCACACGCAGGCTGCGGCCCAGGGCGGCCCAGTGCGTTTTATCTTCCTCAAACACCGCGGCGGTGAGCGGCGCACTGGCGAGCCATTCCGCATCCAGCCGAATGGCGTACCCCTCACGATTTTCCTGCACCTTGATGGCGGGCATGGGTGCATCATCCCGCGCCCGGTGCAGCAAGGCCGCCATGCGCAGACAAAAAATCAGCAGCCAATCCTCCTCATCCGGCATGAAGGCCTGCAGCCGCAAAAGCTTTCCGCGATGGCCCAACACCAACCGCGCCAGCCGCGCCTGATCCATGCGCGAAAAGCCGGGCATGTCCGCATTGGCGAGAATATACGCGCTGTGTTTGTGGTAGCTCGCATGTGCCACTGAAATGCCGATCTCATGCAAAGCCGCAGCCCAGGCCAGCACCCGGCGCTCGCTGTCATCCGGGTCTTCCGCCTCAGGCCGCAATTGCATCAGCAGCGCGCAGGCAGTGTCGCCCACCCGCTCGGCCTGTTTATGATCGACTTGATAACGCCGCATGAAATGCTTCACCGTGACTTCGCGCAGATCATGATGATGCTGCCGGCCGACGAGGTCATACAGCACCCCTAAGCGCAAGGCGCCTTCGGAAAAGGTCATGCGCTCCAACTCAAATTCCTGAAACACCGCGCTCATGATGGCAAGCCCACCGGGCAGCACCGGCACCCGATCGGGCCGCAGCGCCGGGCTCTCCAGCGCCTGCGCCGAACCTTCGCGAATCAGCTCTTCGCGCAGCGCGGCGAGCCCCTCCGCCGTGATCTCGCCACGCGCCAAGCCACGCGCTTCGATGAGATCGCAAATCGCCTTCGCAGTGCCGCTCGAACCCACTGCCTCGGTGAAGCCGATCTCTCGATAGTGATGCACGATCGCCTGCAGCTCGCTTCGCGCCGCAAGCTCCGCTTCTTTCATGCTGCGCTTATCCACCCGGCCATCGGGGAAATACTTAAGGC
>JBEAUN010000072.1:0-18151 GCA_041161415.1 Pseudomonadota bacterium
AGCAAAAACACCCCCATCGGGCCCGCCGCCACCGCCAGCAAGACCGCGAACGCATGGCCCCAAGGCAGGGGCGAAGCTACCCGTGGGCTCGCCTGCACACTCACCGCATCATCCGGCTCAGCAAAGCGCATGCCGATGGCAAACAAGCCCAGCATCACCAGCGCAAAAAACACCCAGCCATACACCAGATGATCGGCCCCCGCGGCCAGGCGGTTATTGGTGAAATGCCCGAGCATCACAATCAAATACGCGCGCACCCAATTCGCCACAATCGGCACCGCCAGCGACAAGCCCACAAACAGCACCCGCCGCCATGTGCCTCGAAAATTGAGATACGCGAACAAGCTCCCCGCCACGGCCGAGGCGATGAGATAGCGCAAGCCGCTGCACGCCTCCACCACCGACCACTGGCCGCTGGGAATAAAAAACTGCAGACCCTCGCGATACACCGGCACCCCTGATGCGGAAAGCGCCGCGCTGGTGAATCGCGCTGTGGCTTCCATCATCAGCGGCAGCAGAAATTCGCCAAACGGCACCGCGAAAAAAAGAAACAGCAACGGGAACATCGCCGCCTTGAAAAAGCGCGATCCCAGGATCACGCCCACCGCGCTTAACAGCATCGCCACCAGGGCAAATTGCGCGGGGCTTTTAAGATCAACCAGGCTCGCGGCGACCCAAACGAGACACGCGCCGATCAGCGGCAGCAGAAACACACCCTGCGCTGATACCGGCACCGCGGCAAGTAGGCGTCGTTCGCGCCACAAGAGCCACAGGCTGATCGGCACAATCAAAAAGCCATGCGCGAAAGTATCCGAGCGCACCCAGATGCTCGCCATCTGGAGGGCGGTTTCGCCATGAATCAGCACAATCGCAAGCCCCACCGCAGCACACAAACCCCACGCCCGCATCACGCCTCCCAGTCCATCGCACGGGCCATGCGCTGCCATTGGGTGTCCCAGTGATAGTCACTTTGCACCCTCGCGCGCGCAGCCCGGCCGAGTTGTTGTCCAAAGGCGCGATCCGACAAACACTGCGCCACCGCCGCCGCGAAATCACTCGCTGCCTCTGCCACCAAAATCGCTTCACCTGGGGTCGCCCGTATGGCCTGCCCGCAGGCGCCGGACGCCACCACCGGGCAAGCCATCGACATGGCCTCCAGCACCTTGTTTTGCACCCCGCGCGCAATGCGCAGCGGTGCCACCGCCACCGCAGCATGGGCCAGATAAGGCCGCACATCAGGCACCCGGCCCGTGACCACGCACCGATCGTTTGCCAAGGCACGCACCGCCTTAGCCGGGCGCATGCCCACCACATAAAACCTTGCAGCAGGAAAGCGAAGCGCAATCTGCGGCCACACTTCGCGCGCAAACCAGCACACCGCATCCACATTCGGCCAATAATCCATCACGCCGGTGAACACCACCGCCTGCTCACCCGCCTGATAGGGGCTTGTGCTTTTTTTCTCAGGTGAAAAAAACGCGGTATCAACGCCGTTTTCCACAACCGCCAAGCGCTCTTCCATGCCGCTCAAACGCGCAAAGCACTGTCGCTCTGCCTCGGTCACAAAAAACACCTTTTGCGCGCGTCGCGCCGAGGCCAATTCAAGTTTTTGGAGCGTGCGCGATTCGCGCCGATAAAGCGGTGAAAGAAGCGGCCGGCTGGCGGCATAATCCGCCCACTTCTGCGAATCGACATCCACAAAATCCATCGCACAGCGCAAGCCCGGGTGCGGCAGGAGGTATTGCCCCATGGCGGAGCAATACACCAATGCGTCTTGAATCTGCGCGTCCTTCACCACCTTCGCCACCCACGCTGCAAGCGCGGGTTCAAAAAAATACCGCTCAGTGAGCGAGCCACCGCGCAGCAACGCCTTCAAACTCGAAAGGCGCTTCCAACGCGGTGAAATCCGCCCCACCCACAGTGCCTCGCAATGCGCTCGCACAGCCGGCACACCCGCCCAATCCGTTTCATCATCGACAAAGCACCCAAGGTGCACCCGATGCTGTTGGGAAAGACGCAAGAGCCACTGCCACGCGCGCAGCTTCTCGCCTTTATGCGGCGGATACGGCAGGCGATGCGAGAGCATCAGAATCGGTGTCTTCACGGAAAATGCCGCGCGAGCGGCGGCCCCAGTCGCGCTGTGAGGGAGCGCGGCATGCGTTGCCACAGGCGGATTAAAAGCGCATAACGCGGGTTATTCGGGTTGTGTTGCGGCACCTCCGGAGCACCCTTGAAATAGGGGTATTGGTAATAAAGCGGCGCGCTCTCACAGCCCCAGTTTTTCTTGAATGACCACGAGCCGCTGCCCACCTTGCTGCGGCCGTAATCAAAGCAGCGCGCGCCCCGCTCCCGCGCCGCTTCCATCAAGGCCCAGTACTTGAAGTCATTGGCATAGAGCCCGCGCGCCGCGATCACATCACCGGCGTAATACGGCAGCACCGTATCACGAAAATAAAAGCTCAACACCGAAGACACGGGTTTGCCATCGGGCGACTCCACCGTGAGCACCTGGCAATCATCGCCAAAGGCTTGTCGCAGCCGCTTGAAATACCGAAGCGGCTGCGCGGGGCTGCCGTGACGATGCATGTTGTCGAGATAAAGCGCATGAAAGCGCGTGACATCCTCATCGATCACACCCGCAAGATTCGCGGCGATGCCCTTTCGCACCATCGCCCGCTGCTTGCGCGGAATGGCGGCGAGGTTGTCCTCCGCGGCGGGCAAAATGGGCTTATCAAAGCGCACATATAAATCCTGCGTCGGCCATGTTTCATCGATGAGCCGACGGCTGCGAATTTCCAGATGATCGACCCCCAACTGCGCCGCGATCAGCGTGGCTTCCCGCAGCAGCGCCTCGCGCGCGGCGGGCGACACCGCGGCCACCCCGGCCTCGATGCAAAACGGCAATGAAATAAGCGCACGGGAAGTGAGCCAGCTTTCCACCAGCGCCAACGGCAGGACGCCCTCGATCACGCCCCCTTGCTCGGCGTATAAAAAATACGCCCGCGCGCCGAACACCTCTTCCAAAATCCCCGCCCACTGGCTGCGATGAAAAAAGCTCGCCTCCTCGCAGCGCATGACAAATTCATCCCAACGCGCGCAATCGCTTTCGGTCAGGCATTTCACGCGGCAGGCCTCCCGCACGCGCAACACGGCATCAAGCTTCATGCAGCACCCTCGCGAACACCTCATCCATCCGCCCCCATTCGAAATCCGTGAGGAGCGACGCCAGCCTATCTTCGGTGCGGCCGAGATTGAGATAATGTCGAAAGCGGCTTTTAAGCCCAATCCGCTTGGCGCGCGGCTGCGCGGGGTCCAGCTCCCAAGGGTGCAGGTAAAACACCGCCGGCTGGCGCTCGAGATGATTCACGCGACGAATCATCCACGCCGACACGGCATAAGGCAGCAGCCTGAAAAACCCGCCGCCGCCCGCCGGAATATTCCGATTGAAATACCGGCAGGTGGTAATCGGGATTTCACGTACGCCCTCTTCCAGCACCCGGGGCGCACGCGGTGCGTCGGGCATGCCGTAATGATCATGCCGCACCGGATACACACTCGAGCTGTAGTGATACCCGGCTTGCGCAATCAGCCCATGCGCCCAGGGGGTGCGCCGGTCGATCGAAAAATTCGGCGCGCGATAACCCCTCACCGCCACCCCGCCGATTTCCTCCAGCAGATGCCGCGACTTCAAGACATCGGCAAAAAACGCACCCGGCGATTGCGCCCACACCGGCGTGTGGTCATAGCCGTGGCTCGCCAGTTCATGGCCATCCGCCACGATCTCTCGCACCATTGCGGGGAATTTTTTCGCCACCACACCGAGCGTAAAAAAAGTGCCGCGCGCACGGTGCTTTCGGCACAGCGAGAGCAAGCGCGCCATGCTCTGCTCGATGCGTGATTCGGCATGATCCCAACGCTCGCGCGGGAACGCGCTGGCAAGTGCTGCCACCTGAAAGTAATCCTCGACATCGATGGTGAGCGCGTTTTTCACCGCGCCTCCGCGCTGGCGGCGAGCCACTGCGCCAGATGCTGCGCGATGCGCGAGGCCGCATGGCCGTCCCACATTGGCGGGCGGCGGCCGCGCTTGGCCCCACCTTTCAACACCGCGCCAATCGCCTCGGCGATGCGACGGCGGTCGAGCCCCACCAGCGTATTGGTGCCGGCCTCCACCGTGATCGGCCGCTCGGTGTTGTCGCGCAATGTCAAACACGGCACACCCAGCGCGGTGGTTTCTTCCTGAATCCCGCCCGAATCGGTGAGCACCACCCGCGCATGCGCCATCAGCCCGATCATCTGCCAATAGCCTTGCGGCGGCAGCTGTACGATACGCGGCGTATCCAGATACGCTTGCAACGCATAGCGCTCGATGAAATGCCGTGTGCGCGGATGGAGCACGAACACCACCGGAAGCGCACTTGATGCCTCGCGCAAGGCCGCCAGCAACGCCCCCAGTCGCTCCGCATGATCGACATTCGCCGGCCGATGCGCCGTGGCAAGCGCAAAGCCCGTGGGCCCGGCGAGCATCGCAGGGTCAAAGCCGGCTGATTTCAACACCACCGCCGGCGCCACCGCATGCGATAAATTCGCCAGCAAGGAATCGATCATCACATTGCCCACCCTCACCACGCCGGCCGGGTCGATGCCTTCTCGCGCCAAATTGCGATTGGCCGATTCCTCTGTGGTGTAATGCAACACAGCGAGCTGATCGGTGAGCACGCGGTTGATTTCCTCCGGCATGCTGCGATCAAAGCTGCGCAATCCGGCCTCCACATGCACCACCGGCACGCCCCGCTTGGCCGCCACCAGCGCGCAAGCCAAGGTGGAATCCACATCACCCACCACCAGCACACAGCGCGGCTTGTAGCGCTCGATCAGCGGGTCAAAGGCGAGCATGATGCGCGCGGTTTGCTCAGCATGGCTTTGCACCTGCCCCGCCTCGGGGGGAGGCAAACGCTCATCCGGCTCGGGCAAGCCCAGATCCGCAAACAGCCGGCCGAACATCGCATCATCCACATGCTGTCCGGTGTGCGCCAACACCGGATGGAGACCAAAACTTTTCAGCGCATGAATCACCGGCGCAATCTTCATGTAATTGGGTCGCGCGCCCACCACGCACAACACCGGCCGCTGTCTCATCAAGTCTTCTTTCGAAATGCGCGGACTCATTGCCCCCCCTGTGTTTGCCATTCCGCCTTGACGCCCACGAGGCGCAAGACCTCCCGAAAATGCGCTTCGATGCGCCCCAGCCGCTCCATATCGCCGCTCACCGCAGTGGCTTCTTGCGAAGGCTCTGCCCCGCCCGCCTCCGCCAGCAGCTCCGCTTGCAGGCTTTTCACATCAGCCCCCGAAAACGCCCGTTGCTCATTCAAGGAGCCTGCCAGCAGAAGCCGATCGCACAGGGTATTGATGCGCCGTGGCACCCCGCCCGAGGCTTTGAAAATTTCGGTATGTGCCTCGTCATCAAAAGCCGGCACGCCCTTCCAGCCCACACAGCTCAAGCGGTGCTCGATATACGCACGCGTCTCGGTGTCATCCAGCGGACCCAGGTGGTAAGAGGCGATCACTCGCTGGCGCAGCTGGCTCATCGCCGCGCTTTGCATGGTGGTGCGAAATTCCGGCTGGCCGATGAGAAAGCTCTGCAACAGCGCATGGCGCCCGAGCTGAAAATTCGACAACATCCGCAGTTCCTCCACCGCCCGCGCGGTGAGGTTCTGTGCCTCATCCACAATCAACAGCGCCCGCTTGCCACTCGCTGTGACCGACACCAAAAATGCTTCCAAACCGAGCAAGGTCTTCGCTTTATCCGCTTGCGCGCTCACCCCGAATGCGCCCGCCACCAATGGCAAAATCTCGCCGGCATCCAGCTGGGTGGTGACCAATTGCGCCGCCACCACGCGCTTGCTATCCAGCTTTTCCAGGAGGCTTCGCACCAGCGTGGTTTTCCCTGCACCCACTTCGCCGGTGATGACGATGAAGCCTTCGTTTTGATGCAGACCGTATTCCAGATACGCCATCGCCCGCTTGTGGCCGCGGCTGTCGAAATAAAACGCCGGGTCTGGATTCAACTGAAAAGGCCGCGAGGTGAAGCCATACAATGCCTCGTACATCCTGCCTCCATTAAAAACTGAGCCGCAAACCCGCCACTGCGGCGTTTTCGCGATAATCGGTGGTCCCATCCCCCACGCTGTGACGCAGGCTCACAAACGCATTGCTCTTGGTGGTGAGCGGAAACTGCAAGCCCGCCACCGCGCTACGATTGCGGGTGTTGGCGGTGCCATCGAGCGCCATCGCGCGAGACACCCCCAAGGTGAGATTTAAAGTCGCCAGCGGTGAAAGCGAATGCCGCCAATCCAGCGCCCCGCCGCGGGTTTGGATATGCCGACCAAAGGAAAAGTCGTCGATCAACGGAAAGCCTGTCGCCAGCGCCGCACGGGTTGAGCGATAGGCCGAGAGCCCCACGGTATTGCGCGCACCTGTCCAGGCGATTACGCCTTGCAAGCGGCGGTCGGTGAAGGGCTGCTGGGTGTAGAAAGCAAAAGGCCGGGTGAGAAACAGCGGCAAGCCGGTGCGTGCCATGAAATCGAGCACCGTGGTCAAGCGCTCGATTGGGTCGGGAATGCGGCTCGCGTAAAGATCAAACAAGGTCGCCAAGAGATTGCCCTGCCCGGCGGAAAACACCTGCTGATTGCTGGAGGACAAATCGCGCGAATAATCGATGCTGGTGGCCACCCTGGGCCAGCGGTGAGCGAATCGCAGCGCGGTGGAATGCCCAAAAAAGCGACTCTCCCGCTCGCCGGAAATTTGCGTACGTGGCCCCAGCCCAAGCGCAAAGCCGCCGCCTTGCACCCGCCGCGAACTCTCGCCTTCGACATAGTTGTAATGCTCGCGGCCTAACGTCCCATAGACGCTGGCATCTGATCGCGGCTGCCATGTAAGCCGCGCGCGCAGAATATCGTTGCGCAGATCATCCCGATCGGGGTAGTTATTGACGCTCGCACTGGCCGTGAGCCCCCAGAAAAAGCGGCTCATGCCGATCGCGTTTTGCACACTGCCGGTCAAGCGCGTGTTGCTGCTTTTGCCAAAGCCCTCGCGATCCGCATCCAGCGTGCTCCAATCAAGCCGCAGATCATAGCTGCCAGTGGCGGCAAAGCGGCCCCGCAGATTGGGTGAGAGGCCATAGCTTCGCACCTCGCTGCGGTTATTGCTGCGCGTGAGGTTATCCACCGCAATCGGCGCGAAGACCGAAAAATTTTCGCCCGAGATACGGGCCCGCGCATCGATGAATAAAAAATTCTCAATCGCTTCCAGCGCGCCAAAAGCATTGAGGGAATTCACACTGCGCGTGTTGGAATCACCGAGCGCCAAGCCATCGATTGCATAATCAACCCGGCCATTGAGGCGCGCGCCGCGATGCTCCACCTCCAGCCGCGGCCGCACTGAAAAAATCAGATCGCTCTCCTTGGCGCGGCTCAAGGTGGCGTTATCGGTGTAGGCCAGATCAAACGACACCGAGGGTGTAACCCGCGAGACCTCGGCCAGCGCACTCGAAGACACCACCGCGAGGAGCGCAAACAGCGCCCCCTCAAAGCGGCGCGCCATAGCCATAGGCCTCTTTGCCGGCGGGGTAGCCATAGCCATATCCGCGCGCCACAGGCGCTGCACCTTTGTTCAGCAAAGCCAGCTTCACCGGGCAGGCAGCAATCGTCGCCAGCGCGCTTTTCACCGTCGCCGCCGGGGTGCGCATCGCCTCGACCACCAGCAACACCTGCCCCATGTGAGAAGCCAACACCCGCGCTTCGGTGGCAGACAGCAAGGGCGGCGAATCAAACACCACAATACGATCTTCATAGCGCGACGCGATCTCATCCAGAAAGCTGCGCATGCTCGATGAAGCCAGCATTTCGGTGGCACGCTCATGCGGCATGCCGGCGCTAATCAGCGAGAGCTTGTCGACATTGGTTTTCATCAACACCTCGCCCACCGTGGCCTCACCGCAGAGCACATCCATCAAACCCCGCGCCGGTGGCAAACCCAACAAGCGCATGATCGAAGGCCGCGCCACATCGGCATCGACCAGCAGCACCGTGGTGTCTTCTTCCTGGGCGAGACTCATGGCGAGATTGATCGACGAGAAGCTCTTGCCTTCGCCGGGCAGCGCGCTTGTCACCATCACCAGATTGCCGCGGCGAATCACGCTCGCGCCGCGGCCGCGGGCGTTGTCGATCAGCGGCCGCTTGATCACGCGGAATTCATCATTGATGCGTGCGCGAGGTGCATCCGGCGTGATCATGCCTTTGGCATGCAGCCCGGCGAGATCGATCTCCACCGCTGCCGGGGCGTTTGCAGGCGATTCTGATACCGCAGGCACGCTTACCGGCGGCACCTCAACCGGCGCAGGGGATTCAACGCCTGCCGAACGCAAAGCACGCAGCCGGGCGATGGCTTGTTCGATGGTACTCACAACCTCTCCTTATCGATTGGATTCGTGATGCGCGTGGTACGCCTTGATCAAGCGCTGCGCGATGTCAGCATCAGCATCGCAATCAAGCCACTCCACACGCCAAACCAGGTGACGCAGCCGAGTAAGAAGCCCATCAGCGCGCGCCGGGCGGAGCGCGTGTCCTGCGCCGTTTTAAGCCGTGTGACCACACCCAACACCGGCACTGCCGTGGCCACTGAAAGCCCGCGCGCATCGAACACCACGTTTCGCGCCTGCGCCATCACAAAGGTCACCAAAAAGCCCGCCGCCAGCGCCATCCCCGCAGCAATCGCCGCCAGCATCGGCCGATTGGGCGCCACCGGGCGGGGGCTCACCGCGGGCGGATCGATGATGCGAAAATCCGCCACACCCGCCGTGGCTTCCATGTTCCCCGACAGCGAGGCCGATTCGCGGCGCGCCACCAGGGCGTCGTAGTTGCGCTTGTGCACTTCATGGTCACGCAGTAGCTGCATCATTTCGCTTTCCACCTCAGGCATCATTTGCGCGGTTTGACGCAGCGCATTGATGCGCGCGCCGTACTCGGCCACACGCGCTTTGAGCGAAGCCACCTCCGCTTCCACTTCGCCCAACGAGAGCCTGAGCTGCTGCCACACCGGGTTCCCGGCTGAGCCTGCCATGCCAGGTGGCAAGGCTTTACGTGATTGCAGCGCCTCGCGCTTTTGCGCTTCCAGCTCCGCGATGATGCGGCGCGTGCCCACCACATCCGGGTGCTGCTCGGTGTAACGCTGCAGCATCGCATCCAGGGTGCGCTTTTGCAGATCGATACGCGCATCGATATCCGGCACCGCGATGGTCGACAACCCCTCCGCCGTATCCGGCACCACCACCGGCTCCTCACCCGCGATCTGACGACGCAAGGCATCGCGCGATTGCTCGGCTTCGCGCAAGGAGAGCCGCGCGGCATCGAGTTGCGCCGTGAGCTCGGCCATGCGGCCAAAGTAATCGCGTGTGCCCAAATCAAGCCCCACACTCATGTGCTTCAACTTGAAAGCCTTCACCCGCGATTCGGCTTCTTCGAGCTTCGCGGCATAGGCCTTGATCTGCTCATCGAGAAATTTCTGCGCTGATTGATTGTCGCGACGTTTGTCGGTCAAACCGGATTCAACAAAAATGCTGAGCAATGCCTGCACCACGCGCTTGGCTTGCTCGGGGTTGGATTCGCGATAAGCGACCGTGAAAAGATTGTCCCGCCCGTCGCTGCGCAATTCCAATGTGCGCATCAGCTTGTCGATCAGCTGCTCGCGCTCTTGCGCGCCGGTGATGGATAAATCCATATCCGCCATGCGAATCAGCCGCTCGATATTCGGCCGGCTGATCAGCGTGCGCGACAAAATCACGATCTGCTGCTCGACATTGGGCTGCACCGCAAGCCCGGACATCAAGGGCTTCAACACCGATTGGGTGTCGACATACACCCGCGCGCTGGCCTCGTATTTATCCGGCATAAATAACACCACCAAGGCCCCGATCAGCCCCACCAACCACGCCGTAAAAAGCCCAAGCCAACGGTTGAGCCACATGCCGCGCGCATTGGCGGCCAGATTGTGCAGAATGTCATCCATAGGGGATCAAAACCAGGATTGAGGGATGATCAGCACATCGCCGGGTTTAAGCTCGACATTGGCAGTGGTGTCGCCACGGCGCAGCAGGTCTTTCAGGCGCACTGAATAAAGCTTGTTGCCCTCAGAAGCGCGCAGAATCTTCGCGCCATTACCATCGGCAAAATCGGTGATACCACCCACTGCGATCATCAAATCAAGCAGCGTCATCTTCTGGCGATACGACAAGGCCTGCGGGCGCGCCGCCTCGCCCACCACCCGAATCTGCTCGCTGTAGGGGCCATTAAAAGAAGTCACCACCACAGTGACGATCGGGTCGCGGATATATTTCGCCAAGGCCTTTTCGATATCACGCGCCAGCGTGGTGGCATCCTTGCCCATGGCGGGCAGATCTTCCACCAGTGCGGTGGTGATCTTGCCGTCCGGGCGCACTGGCACTGAGGTCGACAGCTCCGGGTTGCGCCACACCACGATATTCACCGCATCGCCCGGCCCGATGAGATAGTTGTATTCCGGTGTTGCCACATTTGGCGGCGCCGGAGGATGGCTTGTGGTCTGACATCCCGCGAGCATCAACAGCCCCGCACACACTCCAATCGATACGCGCCCCACAGCCCTTCGCATCACGGCTTCTCCCTTCAAGCATTCGGTCAGGCCATGGTATGCCGCGGGTCAAAAAACCAAGCGGCAATCAGTCACAGCGCACCTGACAAAACGCAATTTGCTTGTCGGCAAAACTGACAGGTCCCCGCGCCGCCGGGTGCCGCCACCCAAGAATTCAACGGCTTGAGGTGCTGGCACGATGAATGCAAAAGCCCCTCTGCGGATCGGCATTGGGCCGACGCATCTTTCTCAAGGGGACTCAACATGAAACAAGGCTTTAAAAAATGGCTAGGGGCCAGCGCAGTGGCCACCCTCGGCTTCATGGCAGGTGCGGCTCAAGCTGAAAACTTCTACCTCGATGTGGGCGCGAATTTCGATAGCTTCGGCACCAAGGCCAATGGCCCCAACAGCACCGGCAGCTTTGGCGAGATGAATATCCGCTACAACTCCACCACGATGATTTCCGACACCAATGGCGACGGCATTCTCAACACGGGCGACTCGGTGTTGGGGAGCGGAGGCATTGCCAAATTCGCAGGCCCTGCCGGGCTCACCAATAGCCCCACGGTCAATCGCGTCACCAGCTTCACCCCGGTCGCCTCTGCGCTCAACCCCACCGGCCCTGCGCTTAATGGCTTTCCCAATGACTGGGGGCTGACCTTCGGCTGGGACAATCTTGCCGGCACGGTCAATGCGTTGGGTGGCATCGATTATTCCAGCGGGCTGATTCGCGTGTACATGGTCGATCAGGCGGTCTTTGGCAATAGCAATCTCAATGAAATCCTGCGTCTTAACGTGACGTCGGGCGGGACCAATGGCATCGGGCAGAGTCTCAACCTCATCGGCAGCGTCACCGTGCTCGCTGGGGCCGGGCAAAACGTGATGCACTGGGCCTCCGATCTTTCCACCTGGTTCAGCTCGCCCAGCGGCACGATTTTCGAATCGAACCAGAACACCGAGCCGTTTTATGTGAATGGCGTGCTGTCCACCTCGCTCAACCCGAACACCTTCTATAACGGCGGCAACATGGGTTACCTCGAAGCGGCGCACGATGGCTCGATCTCCTACAACCGCGTGCCCGAGCCGGGCTCGATGGCCCTGCTGGGCAGTGCCTTGTTTGGTTTGGGCGCCCTGCGTCGTCGCAAAAAAGCCAGCGCGTAAATGAGGCCTGCCGCTTCATTGATGAAGCCCGTGGGGAAGGGTATCTCATCCTTCCCTCCGACTCTTTTCAAGCAGGCGCTTGATCCACCAAAACATCAGCTTTTGCAGCGGGTGGCGATTGCCAAACGGCCGCCAGGTGGCCGTGAGCTGATTGCGATAGGCATCGAAATGCAGCCCGCGCGGCGCGCACACCACTGGCCCGCGCTTCAACAACACCTTGAGCGCAGTGCTGCACGCCATGCCCGCCGCCAGCTCGATGCCCACCGCCAGAGAGGGCACCTTGTGGGCAAAGAAATCAACCGAGGTGCGCTCCACCAGATAATGCCGCTGCTGCATGGTGGGCGAGACACCCACCACAAATTTCAGCACCTGATCTTCAAAGGATTCGCGGCCAAACGCGAAATACTCCTCAAAGCTCATCTGCCCCGGCATGAACACCAGCAAGGCGCAGCCCATGCCCATCGGCGCGGCGGTGATCGCCGGAATACCGCGCTCATGGCAGGCAGCAAACACCCGCCGGCGAATATCCAGCGCGAAGATATCGAGGCTGTCCATGTAAAGGCTCACCCCATCGAGGAAGTAATCGATGTTGTGCTCATTAAGCCCCTTGGGAGCGAGCCGCAAATCCACCTCCGGATTGATATCGCGCACGATGCGGCACATGGTTTCCAGCTTGGGCACGCCGATGGTGGAAAGCCCCGCGCCAAACTGCCGGTTGAGATTGGGCCAATCGAAGACATCGAGATCCGTCACCGAAAACGCGCCCACACCCATTCTGGCGAGCGTCACCAGGTGGCTGCCGCCCACCCCACCCAAGCCACCGACTGCCACCCGCACCCCGCGCAAATGCGCCTGCTCTTCCCGCCTCACCCAGCCAATGTTGCGCGAAAAGGCCGTCTCATACCGAAAGGATTCCTTCATGCAGCCCTCATCACCCTGCCCTGATGGCAAAGGCGCCATCCTGACAAAGCAGCCGGCAGCGCACTGTGAGAAGCGTCCTGAGCGTGGCGAAATGGCGGGCAATGCGACCCTTCATCGGGGCGGCGAGCGCATCGCTCCAAGGTGCGTTTTACTCATCCCACCCAGGCGAACACCATGATGAGCACACCCACCCTCTCGGCTTTTGGCCAACATTTTGAAATCATCCCGGCGCTGGATGAAGCCACGCGCGATGCCGCGCATCGCATTCGCCATGCCGTCTATTGCGAAGACTTGCACTTCGAGCCGACTCGCCCCGATGGCCGCGAGCGCGATGAATACGACAGCCACTCGCTGCACTGCCTGCTGCGCCATCGCGCCAGCGGAGAATTCATCGGCGTCACCCGGCTGGTGCTGCCCCCACCGGGGCCACAAGGCGGGCTGCTGCCTTTTGAGCGCACCTGTGGCGCCGCGCTCTATCGCGGCCCGCTGGACCCATCCCGCCTGCCGCGTGAGACAATCGCTGAAGTCTCGCGGCTCGCCGTGGTGAAAGATTTTCGCCGCCGCCGCGGCGAAGCCCAAAGCCCGCTGCCGATGAGCGAGGACGACTTTGGCACCCCCTCGCGGCCACGCTGCCCTTTCATTCCGATCGGGCTGTATCTTGGCGCAATTGCCCTGGCCGACAAGCTGGGTATCCACACGCTATTCACGCTCACCGAGCCGCGTCTTGCGCAGCATTTTTCACGCTTCGGCGTGGCGGTGGTGCAAATTGGGGAAGGCGTGGCGCATCGAGGTGTGCGAATTCCCTCGATGATCAGCGTGCCCGATGTGCTCGCTCACATGAGCACGATGGTGCGGCCGATCTGGCTGGAGGTGGAAGCGAGCATGAGGGAACACTTGCATCAGGCGGCCGCCCAGAGCCGCCAGGAGATTGAAGCGCGCTGCGGCTGATCAGCCTTGTTGCAGCTGCATCTTGGCGGCGAAATGGGCAAAGTTGTAAGAGGCCAAATCACCGGTGGCCAAATAATTTTGCATGTGTTGAAACGCGATGGTGCCCGGGGTGTTGATGATGTCCAGCTCGGTCGGGCCTGTCTTTTTTTCCTGGGTGACTTTTGCGACCGGCTCGCCCTGCTGCAACCCGGTCAGCGATTGTCTTTGCAGCACCTGTGAGGGATCAAGAAGCTCAATGTCCCGTCCGCCCACCCCGCCGGCTGGTTGATGACCGACACCGCCAATCTGGGTATTCAACTCGATGCTCATAACA
The DNA here is from genome assembly GCA_041161415.1 of Pseudomonadota bacterium. Lineage (GTDB taxonomy): Bacteria > Pseudomonadota > Gammaproteobacteria > Burkholderiales > Rhodocyclaceae > JBEAUN01. The sequence goes on from JBEAUN010000072.1 coordinate 14,006, forward strand.
ACCACCCTTTTCGCTGGATTTCTGCTCTGGAGTGCCACACCGCCCGCAAAAAAGCGCTGCGGGTATTGTGGGACTCATAGGGAGAAATGAAAGTTCCCGCTGTGCACCAAATTTTCACTCTGAATGACGGCGATCGGGGCCGGGGGGTATAGCAAGCGGGGTGCCGCAGGCGAAAAAAAACCGTGGGAGACCCCACGGTTTCGGAAGGTACATCAGCTGCGCGACGATCAGAGCGGGGTGATCGCGCTGGCTTGTTTACCCTTGGGGCCCGTCTTGACTTCGAAGCTCACGCGCTGATCTTCGCGCAGTGATTTGAAGCCTTGAGCCTGAATTTCGGAGAAGTGGGCGAACAAATCCTCACCACCTTCGTCCGGCGTAATAAAGCCGAAGCCTTTCGCGTCGTTAAACCATTTAACCTTGCCAGTTGCCATGAACATTCCTTGAAATAAAAACGGGGCACGCCCGCAAATAAAAAATTGCGCAAGCGATATCAAGGGCCGTATGGGAAGGGAAACCTGCACAAAGAGTCCAGGACAAACCACAACAACGCTACGACTTGAATCGACTGCCTCTGCAAGATACGACACTCGCCCAATGCTAGCAAGCACTCTTTTAAATGACTGAGGTCAGTTGTCGCATTTTTGCACGCGACGAGCGGCTCAGTGTGCGGCGGCTCACTATTTCCTCTCGATGAATTCAATCCGATAACCATCGGGGTCTTCAACAAACGCGATCACGGTGCTGCCGTGTTTCATCGGCCCCGCTTCTCGCACCACGCGGCCGCCTAATTGCTTGACGCGCTCACATGCAGCCGCCGCGTTTTCCACCTCGACAGCGACATGGCCAAAGGCGCTGCCCAGCTCGTATTTTTCCACGCCCCAGTTGTAGGTGAGCTCAAGCACCGCGCCGTCTGATTCCGGGCCAAACCCGACAAAGGCGAGGGTGAATTTTCCCTCCGGATAATCACGCCGACGTAGAAGCTGCATGCCCAGCACGCGGGTGTAAAAATCAATCGAGCGATCAAGGTCGCCCACGCGAAGCATGGTATGCAATATGCGCATGTCATTTTTCCTTCACAGTTGCGGAATCGCGCCAGCCAGCCGTTTCAGCTCGCTGCGCGCAGTTTCGAAATCCGGATACAAACGGGCCACCTCGGCCCAGAATCGGGGCGAGTGATTCATGTGCGTCAAATGCGCGAATTCATGCGCGATCACATAATCGATCTGGGCATAGGGCAGGTGAATCAGCCGCCAATTCAAGCGCACGCCCGAGATGCTGCTGCAGCTGCCCCAACGGGTGGCGGCATTGGAGAGCGCAATCTGCGGCAAGTCCGTCTTGAGCGCCGGGGCAAAGCGCACAGCGCGGGCCAAAAACACATCCAGCGCATGGGCGCGCAGACACCGCCGCAGCACCTCCTTCGGGGTCGACTGCGCGCGCAGCCGCAACACCATCTCGCCTGCTGTTTCCCGCCACTCGAGCCGGTTGTTACCGCTTTCAAGCCGCAGCACCCAGGGCTTTCCCAGCACTGGCAGGCTGGCACCATCGATCGCCAAAAACGCCGCGGGGGCGCGGCTTGCCCATTCATCGAGTTTCTCCAGCACCCAGGCCCCGTGATCGAGGATAAAACGCTCGATCTGCGCCACGCTCAATGCCCGTGGCGCGCCCACCCGCAAGCCGCGGGCATCGATGGTCAGCCCCACCGTGCGCCGCGACCCACGCACCAAGCGATAGGTCACAATACGCGCGCCGATCTGAATATGACGCTCGCATTTTTCTGCAGGCGGCGAGCTGCGAAAGAGGGTGAGTTGTTCGAACAGGCCGCTCATCTGCGCCTCATCAATCAAACAGGCCGACACTGCGGGGCGGGATGATATGCGGCTCTAACAGCCGCCTGATCACCGCCTCGAGATTATCGGGCGGCAAAAGCACGAGCTTCCAGTTAAGACGCAACTGCCCTTTTTCAAACTGCGCGAGCTGCCGGCTGGAAAAGCTCAATGCCCAAGGCGGCACCGGCACCCTTAAGCGGCTCGCCAGTGTGCCAAGCTGCAGGCCCAGCAGGCTGCGGGCCTCGCCCTGCAGCCAGGCGCTTGCGGTGTCGCGAATGCGCTCGGCCCCGGCATCGCGAGGCAGCGGCAAGATGAGCGCCTGCTCATGCAGTTGGCATTGATGGGCCGCGGGGTCGAGCTGGAGGCGAAGCTCGCGGCCCTGAAATTGCAGGGCTGCACCCTCTGCCCACACAGCAGGCAAACCCGGCACTGGGCTTTGCACACGCGGCGCGGCCAGCGGCTGCTCGCGCAGGCTCTCTTCGATCGCCGCGCGCGGCATGTCTGAGGGCGCACTCACCTCAAACACATCGCCCTCGCGGCGGATGGATAAGGCGCTGCCTTCCTTGCTGCGGCGTAGCCGATAACTCACGGCCTCCAGGCTTTCAAGCCCCAAGGCGAGTTGCGCAGCGTCACGCGCTGGCGGGTTGGCTTTGCGCTTCACGATATCGATGTGGCGAGAGCGTGCGCATCTGCCCTTCAATCCAGGCTTGCGCAGCGGCATTGATCGCCTCCGCACTTTGGCCCTCAGCATGAATCGGCGGGCCGATCGACACCACCACCTCGCCGGGGTATTTCAAAAATGAATTGCGCGGCCAGCATTCGCCGGCGTTATGCGCCACCGGCAGCACCGGCGTGCCAGTCTCGGCAGCAAGCCAGGCGCCGCCAATCTTGTAGCGCGCCATCTTACCCGGCGGAACGCGCGTACCCTCCGGGAACAGCACCACCCAAAAGCCCTCCGCCAGCCGCTCGCGCCCTTGCTCCACCACCTGCGCCAAAGCGCCTTTGCCTGCACCGCGATCGATCGCGATCATCGGCAAGGAAGCCAATCCCCAGCCAAAAAACGGGATCGATAACAGCTCGCGCTTGAAGACATACACATGCGGCGGGAAGATGCCTTGCAACGCAATCGTCTCCCACGCCGATTGATGCTTGCACAAGATCACCGCAGGCGTGGCGGGCATATGCTCGCGCCCCTCCACCCGATAGCGCACGCCGCACACCCGCCAAGCAAGCCACGTCATGAGCTTGCACCAGCCGGTGATCACGCGGTAACGAAATAGGGGGGAAGCCGGGCGCACCAGCAGCGCGATCAGCGAATAAGGCGGGGTGATGAGGCCCATCAGCAGCGCAAAAAGCGCCGAGCGCAGCACCACCCGGGCACTCGGTGTTCGGCGCTTGCTCATGCTGTGAGATGCGCCGCCACCGCGGCCAGATCGGGGTAAATTTCCGTGCCTTCTGGCAGCCCGCCGTCAGCGCGGGTTTTCACGCCCTTGCCAGTGAGCACCAAATAAGGCTTGCAGCCCACCGCCACCCCGGCCTGCAGATCACGCAGGGAATCGCCCACCGTGGGCACGCCAGCCAGATCGATGTTGTAACGCGCGGCGATTTCGCGCAGCAAGCCGGGCTTGGGCTTACGACACTCGCAGGTGGAATCGGCCGGGTGGGGGCAGAAGAAAATCGCATCGATGCGCGCGCCCACATGCGAGCAGGCTTTGATCATTTTTTCGTGGATGGCATTCAAGGTGTCCATCTCAAACAAGCCACGACCGACGCCGGATTGATTGGTGGCCACGACCACGCGATAGCCCCATTGATTGAGGTGGGCAATCGCCTCCAGGCTGCCCGGAAGGGGTCTCCATTCATCAGGGGATTTGATGAATTGGGCGGAGTCATGATTGATGACGCCATCGCGGTCGAGAATGATGAGTTTCATAGGGTGTGGTGGATATCAGGGTTCGTCGCGGGATTTTACCCTTGGTGGGGGCGATCTCGTCATCAACGACCTTGGGTCGGGGTGAGTCCCGATAGCCGGCGTATTTTTTGCTGGGCTGAAGGATACCTCGGCGGAGGGGCGTTTTAGCTTCTCCCTGCGACGGAATAGGCGAGACACCTCCCGTAACCCAAGCGTTGCGGGCTACGAGTGGCAACGCGTGGGCGACGAAGTCACACCACCCTTGTATCTTTCTTTTTGCGGTGGTTAGCTACCACCGTGCCGAGACGGGGCAAGCTTCAACCCACCCTTAAGGCTCTGACCTTGCGGCGTAGATCAAGCCCCTGTCTCACCTCCTCGCCAACAAAGACACTGAACGGTAGCCAAGGG
>JBEAUN010000163.1:0-4061 GCA_041161415.1 Pseudomonadota bacterium
GTGCGGGCGGGCCAGCCGCTTGCGCGGCAAGATGCGCAGGATCTCGCCCTTGCCGTGCGATCGGCCGATTCCCGGGTGGAGGCGGCCAGCACCGCGCTCGATCAGGCGCGGGCGGATTTCAATCGTTTCTCGGCCTTGCGCGATAAGGGCTTCATCAGTGAAGCCGAGTTGGCGCGTCATCGCAGCCAGTTCGCTGCGGCCACGGCGGCGCTTGATTCTGCGCGCAGCGAGGCAAGCTTCAATCGCAATCAGATGGATTACACCACCTTGAAAGCGGACCGCCCCGGCGTGGTCACCCGCCTTGATGCTGAAGCGGGCCAGGTGGTGGCCGCCGGCATGCCGGTCGTCACGCTCGCCCAGGAAGGCGAGCAGGAGATCGCGATCTTTGTGCCCGAGGACAAGCTCGCATTGCTGCGAGAGCCGCATTCGCTGGTCATCACGCTGTGGGCGCAGCCGGGCAAAAAGTGGCGCGGCCGCGTGCGCGAAATCGCCCCGGCGGCTGATCCGCTCACCCGCACCTATGCCGTCCGTATCACCGTGGAAAATGGCGCCCCCCTGCAACTTGGCATGTCGGCCAGCGTGGCGCTCACCCGCGAGGACCCCTTGCCGCGGCTGCGTTTGCCGCTGGCCGCTTTGATGGCAGACAAAAGTGGCAGCGCAGTCTGGGTATTCGATGCGCAGACCCGCAGCGTGCACCGCCGGCCGGTGGTGGTGGGTGAGACCGTGGGCAATGAAGCGCTCATCCAACAAGGGCTGGAAAGTGGCGAGGTGGTGGTCACGGCAGGGGCGAATCTTCTGCATGAAGGCCAGGTGGTGCGGCCGATGGCAGCGCCATGACACGCTTTAATTTTTCTGCCTGGGCGATTCGTCATGCCTCGCTCACCCGGTATTTTCTGGTGCTGCTGTTGGTGGGCGGTGTCTTTGGCTATTTCAAGCTCGGCCAGAACGAAGACCCGAGCTTCACCTTCCGCGTGATGGTGGTGTCGGCCTATCTGCCCGGCGCCACTGCCAAGCAGGTGGAAACGCTGCTCACTGACAAGATCGAGCGCAAGCTGCAAGAGCTGCCCTGGCTGGATAAATTGCGCAGCTACTCCAAGCCGGGTGAGGCGATGGTGTTCGTGCAGGTGCGCGGTGACACCCCGCCCAAAGAGATCCCTGCGCTGTGGTATCAGGTGCGGAAAAAATTAGGCGATATCCGCCCCCTCTTGCCGCCAGAAACCCAAGGGCCGTTTTTCAATGATGAATTCGGCGACACCTACGGCGCGCTCTATGCCCTGCGCGGAGAGGGCTTTTCCTACCCGGAATTGAAAGACGCGGCTGATGCCGCGCGGCAGGCTTTGCTGCGGGTGAAGGCGGTCGCCAAGGTGGATTTATTCGGCGTGCAGGATGAAAAGATTTTCATCGAGTTCTCGCACAAGAAATTCGCCCAGATGGGGCTCTCGATCGAGTCGATCATCAATGCGCTCAATGCCCACAATGCGATCGAGCCAGCCGGCACGCTCGACACGGCGCAAGAATCCGTGCGACTTCGGGTGAGCGGACAATATCGCACGCTCGCTGAGCTTGAGAATCTGCCGCTCACTGCGCCCAATGGCACCCACTTGCGCTTGGCCGATTTTGCCCGCATCAGCCGAGGGCTCACCGACCCGCCGCAAGCCCGTGTGCGCTTCAATGGCCATGAGGTGGTGGCACTGGGCGTCACCATGGCCCAGGGCGGCGACATTATCGCCCTGGGGGACAATCTGCACGAGGCCGTCTTGCGTCTTCAGCAGGCCTTACCCGCAGGTCTGGTGATTGAGCAAATCGCCGATCAGCCGCGGGTGGTGCGCCACTCGGTGAATGAATTCCTCAAAACGCTGCTGGAAGCGGTGGTGATCGTGCTGGCGGTGAGTTTTTTATCGCTGGGTTTGTCCACCCGGCCCTGGCGGGTGGATATGCGCCCAGGACTGGTGGTGGCCTTGTCGATTCCGCTGGTGTTGTCGATCACGTTTTTATTCATGTGGCTACTCAATATCGATTTCCAAAAGATTTCCTTGGGCGCGCTCATCATCGCGCTGGGGCTGTTGGTGGATGACGCCATCATCGCAGTGGAAATGATGGTGAGAAAACTCGAGGAAGGCTTCGACCGCGTGAGTGCGGCCACCTTTGCCTACACCTCGACCGCCGCGCCGATGCTCACTGGCACGCTGATCACGGTGGCGGGTTTTCTGCCGGTGGGCTTTGCTCAATCGGCGGCAGGGGAATACACCTTTTCGATCTTCGCTGTGAATGCGATTGCGCTCATCACCTCCTGGGTGGTGGCGGTGTGGTTCACGCCTTACCTTGGCGTGTGGCTTCTGAAAGAGCGCAAAGGCGAGCAACACGCGCTTTTCGATACGCCCCACTACCAGCGGCTGCGCGCGCTGATCACCTGGTGTGTGCGACATCGCAAAACCACGCTGCTCATCACACTTTTGATGTTCGGGGTGTCGATGGCGGGCTTTGGGCTCATTCAGCAGCAGTTTTTCCCCGACTCCAATCGCGAGGAGTTGAATGTGGAATTGTGGCTGCCTGAAGGGTCGAGCTTTGCCGCGACCGATCATGAGGCACGCCGCTTTGAAGCCGTGTTGGCGCGGCCTGATATCGCGCAAGATATCGTCAGTGTGGTGAGCTACATCGGCCAAGGCAGCCCGCGCTTTTTTCTGCCGCTCGATCAGCAATTGAACCACAGCAATTTCGCCCAGCTCATCGTGCTCACCCGCAGCTTGTCGGCCCGCGCGCGGGTGGCGGAAAAACTCCGCCATGCACTTGATGAAGAATTCCCCGCGCTGCGCGGCCGCATCAACGCCTTGCCCGCCGGCCCGCCGGTGCCATATCCGGTGCAGTTTCAGGTGGTGGGGCCCGAGGTGGATACGGTGCGGGCGATTGCCGATCAGGTGGCGAATGTCATGCGTGAGGACCCAGCCACCTTCGGCGTGAATGACAACTGGAACAACGCCATCAAGGTGCTGCGTCTGGAAGTCGATCAAGACAAGGCGCGCGCGGTGGGCGTGTCCAGTCAGTCGATTTCTCGCGCCCTGCAAAGCCTGTTATCGGGCATGACGATCGGGCAATTTCGCGAGCGCGATAAACTCATCGCGGTGGTGATGCGCCAAGCCGCCGATGAGCGTGATGCGCTCTCCAAGATTCAGGATGCTAATCTGCCCACCGCCAGTGGCCGCAGCATCCCGCTCTCGCAGGTGGTGCGTGCTGAGCTGGCCTTCGAGCCAGGCATCATCTGGCGCGATCACCGCCAGCCTGCCATCACGGTGCAAAGCGACATCAAAACCGGCCATCAGGGCCCCTTTGTCACCGCTCGCATCGACCCCAAGCTCGATACCCTGCGCGCCACCTTGCCGCCGGGTTATCGCATCACCGTGGGCGGGGCGAGCGAAGAATCCGCCGCGGCACAACAGAGCATCAATGCCATCATGCCGCTGATGCTGGTGGCGGTCTTCACCTTGCTGATGTGGCAGTTGAGAAGTTTTTCACGCTCGCTGATGGTGTTTCTCACCGCCCCGCTGGGGCTGATCGGCGCGGTGTGGATGCTGCTGATCTTGCAAGCGCCATTTGGCTTTGTAGCGATGCTGGGGGTGATTGCGCTGGCGGGCATGATCATGCGCAATTCAGTGATTCTCATCGATCAGATCGAGCAGGATATCAAGGCCGGGCATGACGCCATGACGGCCATCATCGAAGCGGCCGTGCGCCGCGCGCGCCCCATCATGCTCACCGCAGCGGCTGCGATTCTGGCGATGATCCCGCTTACCCGCTCGATTTTCTGGGGGCCGATGGCGGTGGCCATTATGGGCGGGCTGCTGGTGGCAACGCTGCTCACACTGTTGTTTTTGCCAGCGCTCTACGCCGCATGGTTCGGCGTGAAATCGGCGCAGCACTAAGGATTTCGCCCAAGCGTTACGCGGTTGGCTTGCCAAGGCACGCCACTCGGGGAAAAGTGATAAGCCCCTGCCGATGCCCCAACGATCATGCTCCGCCTGCGTGTGATTCTGCCTGCCCTTGGCCTGTTGCTGATCGCGCTGCTG
>JBEAUN010000174.1:0-5535 GCA_041161415.1 Pseudomonadota bacterium
TTGAACGCAAGATATCGCGAGGCCGTGGCCACCGAGGTTTCCAGCTTGATGCCCTTGGCTTCCATTTCCGGCGAGAGCGCCGCCTCGCCATCGATCGCCACCCGCACCGCCTGGTCGAAGCTGTCCGATGAAATGCCGGATTGATCGTAATAGCCCTGCAGGAATTTATTCCAGTACGGAATGCCCTCGCGCTCGCGGGTGAAAATCACCTTGTCGATAAAAGGCACGCGCTTGCCAGCATCCGCGAGCAGCCCCGCCGCCTCATCCCCCGGCTCGCCGTCATGCGGATAAATCTCGCCGCGGAAATTCGGGTTTTTTTCCAGCACCATGCGGGCATTCGGATTGTTTTCCGTCAGCATGTAAGGCCCGGTGCCGATCGGATACCAATCGAGCGTGAGATTTTTTTCCGCCATGCCGGGCTGGCTGTAAAACTTATCGGCCTCCCAGGGGATGGGCGCGAAAAAGTTCATCGCCAGCCAATACGAAAACTGCGGATAACGCCCGCGCAGCTTGACGCGGAAAGCATGGGTACCAGTGGCCTCCACCCCGGAAAGCGGATAAGCGCGCAAATCAAGCCACGCACCCTTTTTGGCCTGATCGGCAGCCTTCAGTACATCGGCATACTCCTTCAAGCCGACGATGTATTCGCTCATCAAACCAAAGATCGGCGAATGCAGCCGCGGGTGGGCCAGCCGCTTGATCTGATACACGAAGTCTTCCGCCAACAGCTCGCGCGTGCCGCTCTGAGCAAAATCCGCCAGGGTGTGAATGCCGGTCAGATCAGCGGGCCGCAGCGCATGGTAACGATACGCCTCCCCTTCCCTAGCCAGCGCCGGGTGGGGCTGATAGCGCACACCGTGGCGAATGTCGATGTCATACACCGAAAACGCGACATTCGGAGAATCCGCCGGCACGCTGTTGCCGTTGGCATCCTGATAGCTCACCCAAGGCATGGCCGAGGCGCTCATCGGCATCAGGGTATAGGGGCGCTTGAGATAGTGATACTGCAGCGGCGGCTCGTAGATCTGGGCATTGAAAGTGGCTTCGTCCTCGCTATAGGACTGCACCGGATCCAGATGCTTGGGCCGCTCAGTGAAAGCGCTGTAGAGAATATTCTGCCCACGGAATTCGGCCGGATAGGGGCTGTTCCACACCTCGCCGCAGGCAGTGAGGAGAAGCACGAGACACGCGATGACACCCAGTCGGCCGGTTTTACGCATGGGGTCAGAGTGTAGCGGAAAGTTTTGCGGCGGTGGGCTGTGAAAACACCGCCTTTTGAACATCACCGCAAAGCCGGCGCATTCAACAACGCCTCGATGTCCTCGGGCGAGTTGTAAGCCTGCACCGAGACGCGCACAAACACCTGATCGCCATGGGTGGTGACGGGGACTTCGATGCCGCTTTCATTCAACAATCGCTGTTGCAATGCTGGCGCGTTCTGCGGCGGCACCGGAATCGCCACCATCTGCGCCCAATGCTGCGGGCCACTGATCGGCTGCAAACCATGGCGGCGGGTGAGCGCCTCCAAGGCTTCCTCTGCCAGCGCATGACACCGCGCCCGCACAGAAGGCCAGTCATGCTCCGCCAAAAATCGCAGCGCCTCGGGCACACTCAGCCAGGCAGACACATCACGCGTGCCTTGCCATTGCATCCGCCGCTCAAACGGCGTCTTGCCCAAGAAGGCCTGCGCGCTCAAATCCTCAGCCGCATGGGGTGCATAGCCCCAGCTGATCACCGGTGCATCGAGCATCGCTTGATGTTCGCCGCGCGCATACAAGAACGCCGCGCCCTTCGGTGCGCACAGCCACTTGTGGCAATTGCCCACATAAAAATCAGCGCCCACGCTTTGCAAATTCAGATCAATCTGCCCCGGCGCGTGCGCACCATCAATCAAGGTCAAAACGCCCTGCGCTCGGGCCATGGCGCAGACCTCGGACACCGGCAGAATCAGGGCTGTGGCGGATGTGATGTGGCTTAAACAAATCAACCGCGTGCGCGGCCCCACCGCAGCACGCAAACGCGCCACCACCGAATCAGGCTCATAAGGCAGCGGGATCGCGATACGTCGGTACCGCGCCCCGCGTTGGGCGCAGACATGTTCCCAAGCCGCATCGCAGGCGCCGTATTCAAGATCAGTGGTCAGGATTTCATCGCCCGGCGCCAGCGCCAAGGAATGTGCCACCAGGCTCACTCCGGTCGTGGCATTGGCCAGAAATACGATGTCCTCCACCTGCGCGCCCATCGCCTGTCCCAACTGGGCCCGCGCATCCGCGAGGAGCGCGGCAGACCGACGCGCCAAAAAAGCCACCGGGTTGCGCTCCATTTCCATAAGCCAGCGGCACTGCGCATCGAACACCCGCTTGGGCACCGCGCCAAAGGAGCCGTGATTCAGAAAGATGAGATCGGGGTCGAGCAGGAAAAGATCGCGCATGGGAATCGTCTTAAGGCGGCGGAGCTGTGGCAACGATGATCACAGTGAATTCAGTGATCTGCAACCCATCTCACCAACCTGCACTTCACGCCCAAGCCGAATCAACCGTTATCCCTCTATGCCAAATCAATAATTCCATCGCTATAACAAAGACTGTTCCTCATTAAAAAAGGGAGGCCACGGCATGAAGATTCTCATCGCCGATGACAGCCGCGCCATGCGGCAGGTGATCAAATTCATGCTCCGCGAGGCGGGTTACACCGGACACAACATCATCGAAGCGGCCGATGGCCAGGAGGCGCTGGGCCTGGCCGCGAACGAAGCACCCGATCTCATCATTTCCGATTGGAATATGCCGAACATGACCGGCATCGAATTCCTGCAAAAACTACGCGAGGGCGGTGCTGTGACGCCGTTCGGGTTTGTCACCACCGAGGTGAGCGGCGAAATGCGCAGCATCGCCAAGACAGCCGGGGCCGCTTTTTTAATTGGCAAGCCTTTCACCGCGCAGGATTTTCAGCTTGCGCTCGATGATTATCTGGGGTGAGACATGAACATCCAATTACCCAATGCCAATGAGTTGAGTCAAGCGCTCACTGCGTTATTGCGCCGCGAGGTCGAAGCCACCGCCTTGAAAACCCCGCCGGCAAAGCCACTGACGATTGCCGGTCTGTATCACGATGGCAACGGCCAGCTCTTGGGCGCGGTGATGGCCGATCTGCCTTTTGCGGCCCGCTCCGGCGCCTGCTTTTCGCTCATCCCCGCCGATGTGGCGCAAGAGAGCATCGAGGCGGGCGTGTTGGATGAAGGCATGCGGGAAAACTTCGCGGAAGTGCTCAATGTCGACTCGCGCCTTTTCACCCGTACGGGTGGTGCGCGGGTGGCGCTGAAGGCGACCTGCTTTCCCCCAGCCGCCCTGCCCCCTGAGATCGCCAACCCCGCGGCATTGACTCGCAGTGCGCATTTTGAAGTGAACATCGACGACTACGGCAGCGGCATTGTGCGGCTGTGCGCGCTCTCCTGACGAGGCCTTGCGATGGCTAACACCCGCCTTCCCCATCTTGCTGCTGAATACGGCCAATTGGCTGGTGTGGAGCTGTATTCCCTCAATGAGCAGGTCGATCAGGCGCAGGCCATGCTGGCCCAGTCGCTCGGCATACTGCGCGAGTGCTTCGAAGCCATTTCCGGGATGCCCTCGCCCGATCCGCGGCATATCGAACATCTCGACCGCGCCATGATTGCCCTGCAATCAGAGGACATGGTGGGCCAACTGCTGGACCACACCCGACTGCGTTTATCGCGCTTGGCGCGCTTGTCGCAATTGCAGCATCAGCTGATCACCCTGCTTGCCGCCGCGCTGACCCAACATTGCCAAGACACCGCCCTGCTAAAAGAGCTTGAAAAGGGCATTGAAGACACCATCAAGGGGCTCATTGATCTGGCCGAATGGCGCGTGCCAGTGAAAGACGACGCTTCCGAAGGCGGCCCCGTGCAACTCTTCTAAAAAGGTAGCGCAGATGAAACTCAACCACACCAGCATCGGCAGCCGGCTCACCCTCACCTTTGGCCTGGTGGTGGCCACCACGCTCGCCATCTCTGCCCTCTCGGTCTATCGCATTCAATCGATCAAGGCCGCGATTGATTTCGAACACACCGCACTGGACACCCGCAACACGCTGGCCACGCAATGGGCGGCGGACATTCGTTTGAATCAGGAGCGCACCCTGGCCATCTTCCATAGCAGTGACCCGAAATTCTGGGAGTCTGTCGCCGCGCAGATGGCCACGACGTCCGCGGATATTGAAAAAAATCTTCACGAGCTGGAAAAACTGAGTGATGGCTCGGCACTGGAAAGCGCGTTTTTATCGGTTGAAAAACACCGCACCGACTACACCAAAAAGCGCGAGGAGCTCCTTGCGCTTAAGCACGCCGGCACCAACGTCACTGAGCGGTCTAATCGGGAATTAGCCCCGCTGGCTGCGGCTTATCTCAAATCACTGGCTACGGTGATGGAAGCCATCGACGCCGACACCGCCGAGCACTCGAAAAAAACCGAAACCGCCGCCACGCAAAGCCAATGGCTGGTCACCCTGGGCGGCGCCATTGCCACGCTGATCGGCCTCTTTTCTGCGCTAATCATCACACGTTCGATTGCTCGCCCCCTGGCCACAGCGGTCAGCGCGGCGGATGCGGTGAGTAATGGCGACCTCACCGCCACCATCCCCACCGAAGGCAGCGATGAAACCGCCCGACTGCTGAAGGCACTGGCCGCCATGCGCGACAGGCTCGCCGCCCTGGTGGGCGATGTGCGCAGCAATGCCGAAGGCGTGGCGCGCGCCAGCGCCGAAATCGCCCTGGGCGCCAATGATTTGTCTGCCCGCACCGAACAACAAGCCTCAGCCCTGGAGCAAACCGCCGCCTCGATGGAGGAGCTTAAATCTACCGTACGGCAAAACGCGGATAACGCCACCCAGGCCAATCAACTCGCCCGTCAGGCCTCCAGCGTGGCGGTGGAAGGCGGCGAGGTGGTGGGCAAAGTGGTCGACACCATGAAGGGCATCAATGAAAGCTCGCGGCGCATTGCCGACATCATCAGCGTGATCGACGGCATTGCCTTTCAGACCAATATCCTCGCCCTCAATGCCGCGGTGGAAGCGGCCCGCGCCGGCGAGCAGGGGCGCGGCTTTGCGGTGGTGGCGAGCGAAGTGCGCTCGCTGGCGCAGCGCAGCGCGGACGCCGCCAAGGAAATCAAAAAGCTCATCACCGCGAGCGTGGATCAGGTTGATGAAGGCAGCGCCTTGGTCGATCGCGCCGGCCACACCATGCAAGAAGTGGTGACTGCGATTCGCCGCGTGACCGACATCATGAGCGAGATCAGCGCCGCCAGTAATGAGCAGGCGGTCGGTGTGTCGCAAGTGGGCGAAGCGATCATGCAAATGGACCAGGGCACGCAGCAAAATGCCGGCCTGGTGGAAGAATCCGCCGCCGCCGCCACGGTGCTCAAGGAGCAGGCTGAGCAAATGGTGCGCACCGTCTCGGTGTTCCGCATCCACGGCATGACGCATGCCGCGCCGCCTGAAAAGCGCGCCAAGGCCCCCGCCCGC
>JBEAUN010000226.1:0-8031 GCA_041161415.1 Pseudomonadota bacterium
CTGCGGGATAATCCCCCCATGCCCGCCATCCGCCCCCTGCCCGACACGCTCATCAGCCAGATCGCCGCTGGCGAAGTGGTCGAGCGCCCCGCTTCGGTGTTGAAGGAGCTCCTGGAAAACAGCCTCGATGCCGGCGCGCAGGAGATCGAGGTGAGTTTGAGCGAGGGCGGCGTCAAGCTGATTCGTTTGGCGGATGACGGCTGCGGCATTGCGCGTGAAGATTTGCCGCTGGCGCTCACCCGCCATGCCACCAGCAAGATCGCCTCGCTGGATGATCTTGAGCATGTCGCCACGATGGGTTTTCGCGGGGAAGCGCTGGCGTCCATCGCCTCAGTGGCGAGAGTGAGCCTGACGAGCCGCACCGTGGAGGCGCCTCATGCCCATCGCATCGAAGCGGGCAGCGGCGCGATTGCGCCCGCGGCTTTGTCGCGCGGCACCGTGGTGGAGGTCGCCGATCTTTATTACAACACCCCGGCGCGCAGGAAATTCCTCAAAACCGAGCAGACCGAATTTGGCCACTGCGTGGATGTGTTTCAAAGGCTGGCGCTATCACGCCCGGATGTCGCGATGCAACTCAACCACAACGCCCGAGTCAGCCAGCGCCTGCCGGCTGGCAGCTTGCAAGGGCGCGTGAGCGCTTTGCTGGGGGAAGATTTTTCGCGCCATGCGCGCGCGGTGGATGACAACGCCGGGCCGCTCAACCTTAGAGGCTTTGCCGCCCTGCCCGCGCATGCCCGGGCCAGTCGCGATGCGCAGTTTTTTTATGTCAATGGCCGCTTCGTACGCGACAAGCTGCTCGCCCATGCGGTGCGCGCGGCGTATGAGGACATCCTGCATGGCAGCCGGCATCCGGCGTTTGTGTTGTTTCTCACCCTGCCGCCAGCGCTGGTGGATGTGAATGTGCATCCGGCCAAGACCGAGGTGCGCTTTCGCGATTCACGCGGGGTGCATCAATTTGTGTTTCATGCCTTGCAACGCGCGCTCGCGCCTTCGGTGCAGACGGCTGAGTCGCACGGTGAGGATGTGGCGATTGAAGCGGCATTGGCCACCACCGCGCCCACCCCGTCCCGAAGCGCCGCCCAACCCTACGCCGCACCCTGGCGTCAAACTGAGCTCGCAGTGGCGCAGCCTTTGGCGGATTACTTTGACTTCGTCTCGCAGCCTCGGGCACCGGCCTCAGCCCCACCTGCCACGGGGCCAACCAATGAGGCCGCAGCCCCCGCCCAGCCGCTGGGTTTTGCCATTGCCCAGCTGCATGGGGTCTATGTGCTCGCGCAAAATACCGCGGGCCTGGTGCTGGTGGATATGCACGCCGCCCATGAGCGCATCTTGTATGAAAAATTGAAATCCGTGCTGGCCGGGCGGCCCGTGGTGCAGGCGCTGTTGATTCCGGCGGTGTGTGCGCTCGGCGCGCAGGAGATGGCCGCCGCGCAAGAGCACGCCGACACCCTCGCCCTGTTGGGCTTTGATGTGAGTGAGGCGGGGCCGAATGAATTGCTGGTGCGCGCCACGCCTGCGCTTTTGGCGCGCTCGAATGTGGCCGATTTGCTGCGCGCGCTGCTGTCTGAATTGCGCGAATTCCCCGCCTCGAATGTGATCGAAGCGCGCCGCAATGAGCTGCTCGCCACCATGGCCTGCCACGGTGCGGTGCGCGCCAACCGCAGCCTCTCCATCCCGGAAATGAATGCCCTGCTGCGTGACATGGAAAGCTGCGAGCGCGCCGATCAATGCAATCACGGCCGGCCCACTTGGGTGCAGCTGTCCATGGCTGAGCTGGATCGGCTTTTCATGCGGGGCCGATGAGTATGATGCAGCACGACGCCGTGATCTGCCTGCTCGGCCCCACTGCGAGCGGCAAGAGCGCCGCCGCGCTGGCGCTGGCGGCACACTTGCCGATTGAAATCATCACCCTCGATTCCGCGCAAGCCTATCGCGAGATGGACATCGGCACCGCCAAACCCAGCGCCGCCGAGCGCGCAGCGGTGCCGCATCATTTGATCGATATCCTGAGCCCACTGGAAGCCTACTCCGCAGCCCGCTTTCGCGAGGACGCGATCGGACTGGTGCAGGAGATTCGCGCGCGCGGGGGCGTGCCGATCATCGTGGGCGGCACCATGCTCTACTTCAAAGCCCTGCGCGAGGGGCTCAACACCCTGCCCGCCGCGGATGAAGCCTTGCGCTTGCAATTGCGTGAAGACGCCAAGCGCGAAGGCTGGCCGAGCCTGCACGCCCGGCTTGCCACGCTCGACCCGGAAACGGCACAGCGCTTGAGCCCCAACGACAGCCAGCGCATCGAACGGGCGCTGGAAGTGGTGCTGGCCGCGGGTATGCCACTGTCATCCGCGCACAACGAAGCAGCCGCCCCGGCGCCCTTTCCGCTACTGCCGATCGCGCTGGTGCCAAGCGTTCGCTCTGAGCTTCATGCGCGCATCGCGCAGCGTTTCGAGGCCATGCTGCAAGCCGGGTTGGTGGAGGAGTTGGAAGGCCTCAAACAGCGCTACCCGCTCAACGCCGATCTGCCCTCAGTGCGCTGCGTGGGGTATCGACAAGCCTGGGATTACCTCGCCGGATTAATCAGCAAAACCGAACTGCGCGATCGCGGCATTTTCGCCACTCGCCAGCTATGCAAACGCCAACTCACCTGGCTGCGCGCCACGCCGGGTCTGAGGGTGATCGATTGCTTGGCGGATGATCGCAATGAAAGAGTCTGCGCGCTCGCACAGCGCCTTCTTCAGCGCAATCCGATGCGCTCCACCAGCCCAGACACCGCGCCGACATTCGATTGGTGATCGAATCGGCAGCCGCAAAAACAAACCGCCCGGTGAAAGCTCGAAAGCCTCCACCGGGCGGTGGTGGAACCACGCACAAGCCCTTACGTGCGCTTGGCAAACAAACCGCGCACAGCCTCTTGCAAATCGGCGGGCAGCACCACCACCTTGGCGTTATCCGAGCTCGCCATGTGTGACATGGCGTTGATGTATTTCTCGCCCAGCAGATACATCACCGGCACGGTGTGCTCACCCACTGTCTGGGCCACACGGCGGATGGCTTCGGCGGATGCGTCTGCCATCGTCACCTGCGCTTCTGCATCGCGCCGGGCGGATTCCAGGCGCGCTTCGGCTTCGAGAATCATCGCTTGCTTGGCGCCTTCGGCACGCGTCACCGAGGCCTTGCGCTCGCGTTCGGCGGCGGCTTGCAGCTCCATCGAGCGCTGCATCGAATCGCTGGGCTTGATGTCCTGAATCTCGACTGACTTCACCGTCAGACCCCAATCGATCGCCTCATCCGAGATCGATTCACGCAGCCGCGCCTTGATCTTGTCGCGGGAATACAGCGCCTCATCCAGATCCATTTCGCCCACGATGGAGCGCAAAGTGGTCATGATGAGATTGCGAATCGCCTCGGAAAAATCCACCACGCCATAGACGGCCTTCAAGGGGTCAGTGACTTTGATAAACGCAATCGCATTGGCGAGAATCACCGCGTTGTCGCGGGTGATCACTTCCTGCTGCTGCACATCGAGAATGATGTCCTTGGTGATCACCTTGTAGGACACCTGATCGACATACGGGATGATGAGATTCAAGCCCGGCTGCAAGGTGGCGTTGTATTTGCCCAGGCGCTCGGTAATCCACTCCTCGCCCTGCGGCACGATGCGCAGCCCCTTGCCGATCGTCACCACCACAAACACTAAAAACATCAGGACTACGACCATCCCTGCGCTCATTCCATCCTCCATTACGCTCTCCCAACCTTGACGAGACTGCCCTCGACGCTCAACACCTTCACCCGCGCTCCCGCGGCGATTTCCTCATCCGAGAGGCACTCCCAAACATCGGCCCCCAGCAGCGGTCGCTGAAACCGCACCGAGCCGCGCTTGAAAGGCGCGACATCGCTGATCAACAACCCCGCCTGCCCGATGAGATCGGAATCCGCCTGCCCAAGCCGTGTCTTATGCATGCCAGGCTTGACGATGCGAAACCACAGCGCGATCAGTCCCCCGGAGAGCACACTCAGGGTGAGTATCTGTGCCACCGCAGACAAGCCGGGCACAATCCACACCAAAGCCCCCACCAGCAAGGCCGCGACGCCGAACCACAACAGCACAAAAGCGGGCACCATAAGCTCAGCGACGATGAGCGCCAAACCCAGTACCACCCAGTGCCACCATTCGATTGTCATTGTATGCGACTCCTCTCTCGCGCCCGACAGCGGGGTTTTGCAAACGCGTATCTACGCGGCTTGGCTGACCAGGCGCGTAGTCTTACCGAAACCCGCTTAAACTCACAATCACGGCAACCGTGTGCGAGGCGCTCAGCGTGAGGAGCGTTCGCTCGCTTTTCTCACCAGCAGCATGCCGAAAAGATAAGAGAACACCCGAACCCGCGCACCAGCCGGGATCGGCTCCAGGGCAGCACAGGTCCAGACCTTGCGGCCAGCCCTCGGCTCGCCAAATTCCAAGGTGGCTTTCTTCCCGACTTTGGCCTCCACGAGCAAGATGCCGGTCGCCCCCATCACACTCTTGCGTGTTCTAAACCACCGGGTGATGAGGCCGAATAAACACATCGCCGCCAGCACACCCATGAAGCGCGACACATCGGGATAATTGAGCCAGGCGAACACCATCCGTTCCGCATAAAAAAACACCACCGCGCCCATCCACAGCCGCGAGATCACAGGCTCGGGGTAAGCGGTGCCCAGTGCGAAATCCACCACACGCGTAATGATCACAAAGGCCACCAAGGTGAGCCCCACCGCCAAGCCCAGCAACAACCAGTCATCGGGAATGTGCAAGCCGTCTAGCATCGTCAGCACTCCTTTTTTATTGATTGATGGAAACTCACGCGCTGGCTGCCAGCGCCCCACGCAAGCGGGGCGCCGTCGAACACCACTGCTTACGCCTGGCCTGAAAGTTTCAGGCTTGTATCGATCACTGTATCAGGGTTGAGCGAAATGGTTTGAATGCCCTCCTCCATCAGCCACTGCGCAAAATCCGGATGGTCGCTGGGCCCTTGGCCACAGATGCCAACGTATTTGCCCAGTCGGTTGCAGGTTTTGATCGCAGCAGACAACAGCTTCTTCACTGCCGGGTCGCGCTCATCGAAAGACTGCGCCACCAGCCCTGAATCGCGATCGAGACCCAAGGTCAGCTGGGTGAGGTCATTCGAGCCGATCGAGAAGCCATCGAAATGCTCGAGGAACTCCTCAGCCAGCAAGGCATTGCTGGGAATCTCGCACATCATGATGAGCGACAGCCCATTTTGCCCACGCTTCAGGCCTTTCTGCGCGAGTAGCGCCACCACTTCGCGGGCCTCAGTGAGCGTGCGCACGAAGGGGACCATCAGCTCGACATTGGTGAGCCCCATGTCCTCGCGCACGCGGCGCATCGCCAGGCACTCAAGCTCAAAGCAATCCTGGAAAGACGGCGCGATATACCGTGAGGCGCCGCGGAAACCGAGCATCGGGTTTTCTTCTTCCGGCTCGAAAATCTCGCCGCCCAAAAGCTTGCGATATTCATTCGATTTGAAATCGGAAAGTCGCACAATCACGGGCTTGGGATAGAAGGCCGCGGCGATGGTGGAGACGCCTTCAGCGAGCTTCTCGATGAAAAATTCCCGCGGGCTGTCATAGCCGCGCGCACGGCGTTGGATTTCCTCGCGCAAGCTCGCTGGGATGCGATCGATCTCCAGAATCGCCTTGGGGTGAATGCCGATCATGTTGTTGATGACAAACTCCAGCCGCGCCAAGCCGACGCCACCATTGGGGATCTGCGCGAAATCGAAGGCAAGCTCGGGGTTGCCCACGTTCATCATGATCTTCACCGGCAGCTCGGGCAGCGTGCCCAAATCCTGCGTCACCACTTCAAAATCCAGCTTGCCGCGATAGACATACCCGGTGTCACCCTCGGCGCAGGAGACTGTCACCAGGTCGCCCTCGCTCAAGGTTTCGGTCGCATTGCCGCAGCCCACGATCGCGGGGATGCCGAGCTCACGGGCAATAATGGCGGCATGGCAGGTGCGCCCGCCGCGATTGGTGACAATGGCGGCAGCCTTTTTCATCACGGGCTCCCAATTCGGGTCGGTCATATCGGTGACCAGAATATCGCCGGCTTCCACCCGCGACATTTCGCTCGCGTCTTCGACCACACGCACCGGGCCGGCACCGATTTTCTGGCCGATCGCCCGACCGCTGGTCAGCACCTTGCTGTGCTGCTTGATGCGATATTTTTCCACCACATTCCCACTCGCCTGGGACTGCACCGTCTCCGGCCGCGCTTGCAGGATGTAGAGCTTGCCATCCACCCCGTCCTTGCCCCATTCCACATCCATCGGCCGGCCATAGTGCTGCTCGATGATCATGGCGTAGCGGGCCAATTCCAGCACATCGTCATTGCTGATCGAAAAGCGATGGCGATCGGCCTCGGGCACCTCCACAGTGCGCACCGATTTACCGGCTTCGCGCTTATCGGCAAATTCCATCTTGATGAGCTTGCTGCCCAGATTGCGACGAATCACCGCCGGCCGGCCTTGGGCGAGCATGGGCTTATGGACATAAAACTCATCCGGATTCACGGCGCCCTGCACCACGGTTTCGCCCAAGCCCCAGGATGCGGTGATGAACACCACATCGGGAAAACCGGATTCCGTGTCGATGGTAAACAGCACGCCCGCTGCGCCTTTGTCCGAGCGCACCATGCGCTGCACGCCGGCCGACAGCGCGACTTCCGCGTGGGTGAAGCCTTTATGCACCCGGTAAGAAATCGCCCGGTCGTTGTAGAGCGAGGCGAAGACTTCCTTGATCGCATGGAGCACGTTCTCGATGCCCTGGATATTAAGGAAGGTTTCCTGCTGGCCGGCAAACGACGCATCAGGCAGGTCTTCGGCTGTGGCAGAGGAGCGCACCGCGAATGACGCGCTCGCATCCTCCGCAATCCCGCTGTAGGCCGCACGAATCTCGGCTTCCAATTCGGCGGGGAAAGGTGTTTCGATAATCCACTGCCGAATCATCGCGCCGGTCTTGGCGAGCGCGGTGACATCTTCGATATCCAGCGCCTCCAGCGCCGCGTGAATGCGCGCCGACAACCCCTGATGCGCCAAAAATTCGCGATACGCCTGCGCCGTGGTAGCAAAGCCGCCAGGCACCCGCACACCACTGGCGGAAAGCTGGCTGATCATTTCACCCAAAGACGCATTTTTGCCGCCCACCGATTCCACATCGGTCATGCGCAGTTCAGACAGGGGGATTACCTTTCGAGACACACTTCACCTCCGGATTGCCTAGTTTTTGAAATGCGAGAGCAGAGCATTCTAATGGTATTCAGAGACGATGGGCGGCTCCGAGATGCAGGTGATGTGTGAATCTTGGAAATTGATGGCGGGCGGGGGGGGGGTGAGATGATGCGAAGCCTTTGCACGGGGTATGCATTTGGCATGAGGACGCAGCGGCCGTGCTATTCAACCTAAAAACCGCAGTTGACCACTTGTTAATCTTGATAACGACATGAGTCGATTTGCGTTTTTGCCGTTTAATGCGCTCACCACTGGGGTGAAATCGCTGCACGCCGGAGTGCCTGTTTTTTGGGCCGCCTGGCTGTGTTGCTCCGCCTTGAATGGAATGACCAGTCCGCGTGGTCGCGCGTTGCCAGACAGCCCAAAAAACAGGCACTCCAGCGTGCCCAACTGCGGTTTTTAGGTTCAAAACACCGGGCTGGATGACGCTTTTCTTGCTGGCCAACAAAGATCAGGTCGGCGAGGCGCAGCCTGCCCGCGCCACATTCAGCCGCCCCCCCAAAACAGCACCGGCCGCAAAGCGGCCGGCGTGAAGCGTGAGTTAACCTGGCGAGCCGCAGGCGGGGCCGGGAGGCTCAGCGTTCCTTGGGCACCAAGGCCGCCTGATTAATTTCGACCTTCACTTCGCTACGCAGCGTCTTCATGTAGGCGCCCAAATCTTCCTGCGCCAACAGGCGCTGGTATTGCCGTGAAAGCATTTTGCTGGCGGCTTCCGCGCCGGCTTGAGGCTGCTCAACTGAAT
>JBEAUN010000273.1:0-2622 GCA_041161415.1 Pseudomonadota bacterium
GACGGCGAATACCAGACGATGAAGTCAAAAGACGGCGCCTATGTGCGCGAGCATTTCTTCGGCAAATACCCTGAGCTGGCCGCAATGGTCGCCAATTGGTCCGATGCCGATGTGTGGCGGCTGAACCGCGGCGGCCACGACCCGCACAAGGTCTATGCCGCCTACCACGCCGCTGTCAATCACAAGGGCCAGCCCACCGTGATTCTCGCCAAGACCATCAAGGGCTATGGCATGGGCGAAGCCGGTGAAGCGCAGAATATTTCCCACCAGCAGAAGAAGGTCGGCGGCTTCTCACTGAAGGGCTTCCGCGACCGCTTCCAGCTGCCGATTGCTGACGAAGATCTCGACAAGCTGCCCTACCTGAAATTCGAAGAAGGCTCGCCCGAACTCACCTATATGCGTGAGCGCCGCATGGCCCTGGGCGGCTATCTGCCGCAGCGTCGAAGCGATGCCGCCGCCCTGGAAGCCCCGGCTTTGCAGGCTTTCGAGCCGCTGCTCAAGGCTTCAGGCGAAGGGCGTGAGCTCTCCACCACCATGGCCTTCGTGCGTGCCTTGAACATCATGTTGAAGGACAAATCGATCGGCAAGCGCGTGGTGCCCATCGTGCCGGACGAATCCCGCACCTTTGGTATGGAAGGCTTGTTCCGCCAGATCGGCATCTGGTCGCAAGTGGGGCAAAACTACACCCCGCAGGATGCCGACCAGCTGATGTTCTACAAGGAATCCAAAAACGGCCAGATCCTGCAGGAAGGCATCAACGAAGCCGGCGCGATGTGCGACTGGATCGCGGCAGGCACGTCCTATTCGGTGCATAACCAGCAGATGCTGCCGGTCTACATCTTCTATTCGATGTTCGGCTTCCAGCGCGTGGGCGATTTGTGCTGGGCGGCAGGCGATCAACGCACCCGCGGCTTCCTGGTCGGCGGCACGGCCGGCCGCACCACACTCAATGGCGAAGGCCTGCAGCACGAAGATGGCCACTCCCACCTGTGGTCGGCCACCATTCCGAATTGCGTCTCCTACGACCCGACCTTCTCTTATGAAGTCGCGGTGGTGGTGCAAGACGGCATTCGTCGCATGGTGCAAAACCGCGAGGATGTGTTCTATTACCTCACGGTCATGAACGAGAACTACGAGCATCCCGAAATGCCGGCGGGTAGTGAAGCCGACATCATCAAAGGCATGTATCAGTTCAAGAAGGGCGCGAGCTCCAATGGCCCGCGTGTGCAGTTGCTCGGTTCCGGCACCATTTTCCGCGAAGTGATCGCGGCGGCTGACATGCTGAAAAACGACTGGGGCGTGGAAGCTGATCTGTGGAGCTGCCCGTCCTTCACCGAGCTGGCTCGCGATGGCGCGGCAGCGGCCCGCCACAACATGCTGAACCCCGCCGACAAGCCGCGTGTCTCGCATGTCGAGACGCTCCTCAAGGACACCCGCGGCCCGGTGATCGCCAGCACCGACTACATCCGCCTCTTCGCCGAGCAAATCCGCGCCTATGTGCCGCGCAAATACGTGGTGCTGGGCACCGATGGCTATGGCCGTTCGGATACGCGTGAGAAGCTGCGTCATTTCTTCGAAGTGGATCGTCGTTGGGTCACGGTGGCCGCGCTTAATGCGCTGGCCGACGAAGGCACCATCAAGCGCGAAGTCGTCGGGCAAGCGATTGCCAAGTACGGCCTCGACCCCAACAAGCCCAACCCCATGACGGTCTGAGGTGACAAACATGTCTCAAACGATTGAAGTGAAAGTGCCCGACATCGGCGATTACACCGATGTGCCGGTGATCGATCTGTTGGTGAAGGTGGGCGATACCGTGAATGCGGAAGATTCACTGGTGACGCTCGAATCTGACAAGGCCACCATGGATGTGCCCGCCCCGGTCTCCGGCGTGGTGAAGGCCTTGATGGTGAAGCTCGGTGACAAGGTGCGCGAAGGTGTGCCGGTGGTGGTGATTGAAACCGCCGGTGGTACGACTGTGGCTGCGCCACTCGCCCCCGCGGCTGCAGCGCCGGTTGCTGCGGTGGCGCCGGTTGCTGCGGCCCCCGCTGCACCGGCCGCACCTGTGGCTGCCGCTGCGGCAGCCGCCACCCTCGAAGTCAAAGTGCCCGACATCGGCGACTACAAAGATGTGCCGGTGATCGAAGTGCTGGTGAAAGTGGGCGACACGGTGAAGGCCGAAGACGCCCTGGTCACGCTCGAATCCGATAAGGCCACCATGGATGTGCCTTCGCCCGCCGCAGGCGTGGTGCAATCCGTGGCGCTGAAGGTGGGTGACAAGGTCGCCGAAGGCTCGCTGGTGCTGGTGCTCGCCACCAGTGGCGCAGCCGCCGCCCCGGCCCAGCCTGCCTCACCTGCCACAGCCCCCGCTGCCGCGCCCGTGGCGCAAGTGGTGCAACTCGCGCCGGTGCAAGCCGCGCCAGCTGCGCCCGCTGCCCCGCAAGGCGCGGTGGTACTGGCCATGCCTTCTGCCGCCACGATTGCCGCTGAAGTGGTCGGCGGTCACAAATCCCACGCCAGCCCCTCGGTGCGCCGCTACGCCCGCGAGCTGGGCGTGGATGTCGCCAAGGTGCGCGGTACGGGCCCCAAAGGCCGGGTGTTGCAGATCGATGTGCAGGCCTATGT